>WJXE01000056.1 GCA_009665115.1 Nitrosopumilales archaeon | reverse complement strand
ACTACGCTATTTGACATTGTGGTTTTAGGATATATCTTCGTCAAATGCCTAAAGCCTCTTGTAAAGGCTGCTAATATTAAATTATTATACATTCCAGCGTCTTTCGCATTGCTCTGGCTTGAGCAGTATTCGTTAATAATTAACTATTTTGATAATAACCAGTTTGCATTTATTGGATCAATAATTGTTAGACTAGCTGGCTTGGGCTTGTTCGTCTATGCCATACGTTATGCCATGTCTAGTGGAAGGGCTAGAGAAATGGAGATTGAGACCTGATACATGAGACAAGAGAAGAGACACAAGCTCCAACTCTTTTATGAAATACTTATCGCTATTGAAGGATATATGAGTAATAATGATGTTACAGCTGCAAAACCAACTCATATTCAGCATACTAGTAGACTGTCATATGACAAAATGATGAACCACTTTAATGAGTTAGAAAAGAAAGGCATGATAATATATCGTCGAAATAATACTGACGTATTGATATCGATAACTAATAAGGGCAAACAATTCATAAAGCAGTATAACGAACTTATGATACTAATTGAAAGTGCTGGATTATAATGATAACTAGTGTCATTTATATGGTATAGAAAATAATCAGCCAATATTAACAAGACACTGCAACATTATAATATCTAAGATTTTTGTCCTACATCAGTTAAATCTATAAGCATACAAATGCGTTTTCTACTTGGAAAAGCTGGATTGTCATTTGAAGAATTACAACATTATCAGAGTGTAAGAAAGTTTTTCAACTTGCCTATAGATGTCTAGTAACATTGATCTCATTCACATTTGATACCATCAAGGGGATAATAGATCACATATTTATATATTTGATGGTCAACACAAGGTCGCTGCAAGTCTTACTGGGCATCAAGCAGATTCCTGTACGTATTTTTGTAAATCTTGTGTTGGAACTGTGAGCAGTACTTAAAAATGAATATCGGTGTAATGGAAACGCCGTTCCCAACAATAACAAAAATTTGATTGGCTCAAAGGTAATTATGGTGACGACTTTTCATAATATGAAGACCCCGCTGATATCGCTGAGATTGTCGATAGAATCCTGCAAGAGATGTTAACGTATGTCACGGGAGGATTTGAGATACCAAGTTATCAGCTCACCCCTGCTAATTCCACATAAGGAAAGCAGGCAAAAGACAGCAATTAGCCCGAATTGTCTATCATTTTCGCACTACCGCATCGGGCATTGGGTAGACTTCAAACGTAAGACCCGCTTTGACTGCAGGGTCATTTGTGCCAAGAGCACGTGCATCTGCTTCATCCGCAACTTCAACGATACCAACTCCCCAAGGGCCTTTCGGATCAAGAACAAGTCCAAAGACGATCGCAATCCCTTTGTCTGTCACGCCTTTCCAGTAAGTAGCATGTTCTTGCATTACTTTTCTTTCGACTTCTGTCATATCTTGTGCAAAGGTCGACCGTGGCGGAATAAGTTTGTACAAGAATTGCTTCTTTCGGGCGTTCATGGTTCTTCATCTTCAAACTATCGAAATGCCCCATAAATATCTAGTAGCTAGCTGACAAGCCCAAGACATTCCTTAAGTGATTTTTGAACTTAAGTATATTTTTTATAATGCTAAATCCACGATTTGCAATTTCTTTCTTGGGATTATCAACTTATTTGATACTAGCAGGCATTTATTCTTCAGAGCTCATCGGTCAAGGTCTGAAGTCGCTGAAACGTACGATGGTATACCAATGTATCTGATAGATTATAGTTGGAGGGGAACGAGGTCATACGGTCCGAGCTGGACCTCCCCTCAAGATCTAGGTAATTGTAGAGAATTCACTAGCAAAACGCATAGTCGATGATGTGCTAAACGCTACAAGTACTGGTTCATATTATGATGGCAGGATAATTGTCTCTGATATTGCAGAGGCTTATGTTATAGGCTCAAAGGAAACAGGCGACGTTGCTCTATAGATTTCATCTTATAGGATATCAGGGTTGATTTCATATATGAGCCGTTATTGTCAGGGAAACACGGCTTACCCACACTAAACGGTAACCAGAATAACACTTATTCGAACAAACGTCAAAAAATTGTCTCCCTTAATTCTTATAAAGAAGCGAAGACTATTTACAAGTTTATGAGTGGCAAGACCGCAATATTGACTCTGATGGTTATGCTTATTGCAGTAGTACTATCTTCCCCAACAGCGCATGCAGCAGTAACGCCAACATGCGACAAATCATTATGGCAGCACGTATTCCTACCAACTAGACTCCATATAGTGAATCCTTGTATAACCGCTACGGGAGTAATCAAAAGCATACAGGTGGTAAACGACGGTGACTTTCATATCAAATTGTTGGCAGATAATAGCAGCCTAATCAATCAAGCAAACATCAAATTCGAGAATGGCGATTTAGTGCTAGAAGCGATATGTCAAAACACAGTATCACGGTCAGAAGTAGGATCGGCCTGTGATAACTTTAACCACCCTGCTCTTAGCATTCCACCAGTAGGCAGTCATGTAACAGTTACAGGGTCGTATGTCTTGGATACGCGAAATAATAACTGGGCTGAGATACACCCTATCACAAGCATCGCAGCGATCCCATAAGTCAAAAAATGCTGGATAAATTGCGGATCGTTACCTTGCAGTTTGCATTACACTGCTGCTAATCTTTTTTCCACTCATCACTAAAAAGGAAAATAATTTCTTCATCCAACACCTCTTCAATAGTGAACGGTTTCTTCTGTATGTCATTGTTTTTTTCATTCACTTGTCTGGTGTATGTCGCTAATGCATCATAAGCTTTCCTGCTGATAGACATGTTAATACGATCACCTTCCTCTTTATCTAGTTCCTGCATCATCATTTCGCGCTAGGAGCCCACTATAAAAACGTTTTAATGAATGCCTATTGTTTGTTTAATTCCTTTGTTTAATCTCGAGTTAGGCTTCAGCACTTTTCCTTATTTCTGAAAATATAAAATGATGCTCGCTAAATGAAAAACGCATGTCAAGGCTTCAACCTTGGTGGCATATCAACCACTAGTAGAATAACACATTACTTCTTATTTGGTAATAGGATCTTCGATTAAAAATCCTATAACCTTCCGTTCTCTTGTAAGGATTTTTAAGGCATCTTTGATATATGATAATGTTAATAGTTCTTCTTTTGAGGAAGGCACATTGCCTTCCTTCCTTATCGGGATGTCAAAAGTTCTTCTGCTATTTGTTGAGAGTACGTCTTATTCCTTTTTTTGAGGAAATCCTCGATTGAATTCTTATACTTAGTAATAGAGGTTTTAGCAGCAAATTCAGATTTTTTGCCACTCTTAGAATCTTCGATTATCAAAAGAATGTAATTCTATAAAGACTTTGCAATAGCTAATACACTCGTAGTAAGTGGGAATTTAATATCGAATCAATATATCATAGAAACCAGCCTTGAATTGCGATAATGCCTTTTCTACTAGGTACGCCTCTAATATTGTTGAAAGCTTTATATTTTAATTTTGAGATGCAGAATCTGGCCTTCTTTTCTTCTACTCCTACACGCTCAAGATACAGATATAGTATCCCGACTTGATCAAGAAAGACTAGTTTTAAATGGCAAATGACAAAACGGCTGATATTCAAGCCAGAATAGAAACGTTGCTGAAGGGTGAACCCTTGAAGTCATATTCAAAGGAAGAAATAATTGACAAATTATCGGACAGTTATCCGAATATGGAAGTAGAAAGAATCCTTGGCGAGATGGAAGTATCAAGTTCAATGACGAACTCACAGTCGCACGTCGATTCTACGTGCAGAGGTGGAACTGTCTATTTTCAATGGAGATAATTAGCTATTATGCTCAGACTTTATGAGGTACGAGGATGTATCTAATCTGTTGTAGTCCCCTCACATTCTCTTTTAGTAGTTTCAACTATTTTTTAATCTCCTTTTCATTTGTGAGTCTAGAAGCTCGTATGGCTTGTCGTAACTTGTGTGAAAGACTATAGTCTAAAAGTAGTGTTATTGCGATAATGTTCATTAGGACTCTCTTGCAGTTACTTTTGCTGATCTGCCTGATCGGACGGCCAAGTTTTGTATGCTAAAAAGAGTAACTATGCAAGTATTATCAACATGTAATGCATGAAATGTTGATCGTCCGTGGTAAGCAATTAGCTCCTGGCCACTAAAGGCTAGTTATATTCTTCTTTTACGTCATTTCCATACTGCTGAAGCAGTTTGTGGATTTTGGGTTCAATGACAAAATTACAATATGGGTCATCTTGATGTTTTTCATAGTAATTTTTGTGATAATCCTCTGCAACATAAAAATTCTTAAAAGGAGTAATTTCTGTTACAATCGAGTCTTTATAAAGACCTTCTTTTTCAAGCTCTTTTTTTGATTTCTCAGCAATCTCTTTTTGCTTTTCGTCATGATAAAAGATGGCAGATCGGTACTGTGTACCAACATCGTTACCTTGTCTATTAAGAGTGGTTGGATTATGTGTATGCCAGAATATGTCGAGGATTTTTTCAAAAGATATAACTTTCGGATCAAATTCTATCTGAGTTGACTCAGCATGCCCGGTTATTCCTGTGCATACTTTGTCATAGGAAGGATTTTTTACTGTGCCTCCGGCATAGCCAGGTAGAACAGATTTGACACCTGTGAGTCTTTTGAAGATTGCTTCTGTACACCAGAAACATCCGTTGGCAAGTGTTGTGATTTCAGTCTTGTTATTCGTCATGTATCGTTTTTGGTAACTCCTCTGATTTTGGGATAAAGCGGATAGATAACGAATTCACACAATCCCGAGTGTTTTTATCTGTCAAATCTTCCCCAAGAAATTCGTGTTCTAGGTGCGCACCACAGCTAGCACATTCTATTTCTGTTCTTATTCCATCAGGATCAGGAACGCGCTTTATTGCATTTGGGAAGTTTTCATCAAAGCTTGGCCATCCACATCCAGAATCAAACTTGCTTTTCGATGAAAAGAGAAGCGCATTACACCTTCGACAGATAAATATTCCGTCTTCGTAAAAATTATCATACTCGCCAGAGAAAGGAGTTTCCGTTGCTTTATCTATAATGACTCTTTTTTCTTCAGGTGTTAGTTTATTGTAGGTCATAGTATAACCTCCACAGTTAATCCGCTGCAGCCGTATTATATGTTGTTATAGTGTATGTTTCAACCATAGTTGTTTCAGCACCTGGGCCCACGACTTCAATGCTATGACACTTATTAACACCGTCTAATAAAACGATTGGTTGAGTCACAATTTCAAGAATATGATTAGTCTATTGTAAACGTCCTAACCGTTCCTCCCTTGATGCAGCCTTAATGCTTTGAATTTTCCAATCCTAATTTTTATCGGAGGACGACACCCCAATTGTTAAATCTATAAATTCTTCTATCCGTTTAACGCGCATTGAATTTCAACAGGTACAGCACAGCTAAAACGTTTGCAGAGTTACTGGTATTGATATAGCAAAACAGCCTACTTGGCCACCGGATCATTTGAAATGGGTCGATAGTGAGTTTGATCAACAGGTTTTATACCAAACAAAGTTCTGTAGATTTCAGATCAACATAGACTTACAGCATAATCCTTTTATCATTAACATTGAGAATAACGCTGGTTTTGTATTGATGATCCTACAGATAACGTACAGTTTCATCTAAAAGCTTGAGCGTAATCTTTGACGAACTGCGAGAATGATATTGGTTTTCTACCAGTCAACTCTTCAACTACAGAAGATATGTCTGACGCATAGCCTTTTCTAGTAATGTCAAAAAGTTCTATCATAGAATTAGCAGACCAATCATCCATACCCATATCTTTCATCTCTTTGCGAGCATCTTCATCTGGTATGTTTACATACTTTATTTCCTTACCTAATTCCCTAGAAAGTATTTCTGCTGCCTGTCCGTAAGAGAGTACTTCTGGACCTGTAATGTTATATGACTTTCCTTTATGTTGATTGTCATTGATTAGTGCTTGTACTGCTACCGCTGCAATATCGCGGACATCAACGAAGCTAACTTTTCCATCTCCGGCTGGAGCATATAAGGCCCCCTGGGATTTTATCATGGAACTATAAAAATTGACAAAATTTTGCATAAAGAAATTCGGCCGCAAGAATGAAAATGGAATTCCAGATTTTTCTATAATTTTCTCTGCTTGTCGATGCAAACGACCGGGAGTAATTCCAGGCTCAGCATCTACTCCCATAACAGACTGTTTTATGATATATTTTACACCTGACTTCTTTGCTGCATTTACCAAGTTAGATGTAAGATCTAGCATATCAGATTGGAACGGAGTCAATAAGAAGAGTTTATTAACATCCTTGAAAGCTGTTGCAAGCGTTTCTGGTTTATTATAATCTAGTTCCACTATTTCCACACTCTTTAGGTCCTTAAAAGTGGGATTATTAGCTGAACGTGCTGCCGCTCTGATACCAATTTGTCCTTTAGCTGAGAGTTGCCTTACAACTTCACTGCCAACAGTTCCAGCTGCACCTGTTACCAAAATTGTACTTCCTTCGTTATTCATAAAGACATTACAGGACTGAACTTATTTAAATTCAATAGTTTCTAAGTAACTTGATTGGACCAGTCTCACTAACTTAATAAGGAATGATTATAGCAGATCATTTGAAAAACCAACATAGCGTCGATCATGGATCTGCTCTGGCAATACAGGTCTACGAAGAGAAATTAATGAATTGAAGAAGAGACTACACTCACTGGAGGCAATAAAAAGTAAGAAACTTCGCTGAGATATTTAAATATCTGCGCCAAGGAATTTCATAACTATTCCATAAGGGAGGGGGTAATTGAAAAATATATTAGAGTACGGTACACACGTACTACGGGAATTGTCTCATCCTCGGATGTTAAACGCAAGAACCTATTTTGCGAGAATGAATAATAATAGAACACATGATAGTTGGTTAACTGAACATCATTTACTAAAAGGTGCTGAAGAATTCTTCAGATTAAACGAATATTCTAATATCGAATATGACAAAGAGTTTGATAAAGGATCTCGTAGTTTCTCTTCAGCTATATCAGCTTATAAAAAAGCAGAAGAAACAGGTAATGATGAGTTTGATCAGATTCTAGTAGGTGTCGTGAGGCCTAAGATCAACAACTACGATCTCCAATTTTTTGGATATCTAGAGTCTATTCTATATGATATTATGGATAATTATGAGTATACAAAATTGATGCTTATAACAGACTCGCTATCGTATTTACCAATAATCAATAGAGACGATGTAAGTGTTGCAATAGAAAATATGATGAAAGATGGACTAAATGTACTATTTCTCAATCACAGATTTTCGTATGCATTTTTTGAGAGGTTTGGCGACATGACCAAACCTATTCTAGTATAATAGGTTTTTATAATATCATACTGTAGAAACAATTGCAATAAATTGTCGAATTTAAAGGCAAAGATTTCAAAGGTATTAGCTGCGATAGATGGATCAGAATTATCAATAGATGCAGCAGATTATGCGGTATTAATCGCCAAACAAAATAATGCTCAACTTATTGCTTTGCATGTTATACGATCAGAAGAAGCATATCAATATGCTTCTAATCTTACCGAAGTAGTAACACCAACCTCTGTAGACTCGATGGTTCAGACAGTCAAGCAAGATTCCCAAAAATGGTTCGATATCATAGAGCAAAAAAGCAATGCCAATAACGTTCAAGTAAAGACAGACATAATGGTGAGTCCCAATTCTACAGCAGGAACAATTGTTGACTATGCTGAACGAGAAGGTATTGATTTGATTGTTATGGGTACAAGAGGAAGGTCGGGATTTAAGAAGCTGTTACTTGGAAGCACGGCGTCAGATGTTACAGCTTATGCTCATTGCCCTGTAATGATAATAAAGTGAAAAAGTGAGGTCGGTGTTTGTTTAGGTAGCTCGACTCTTATTTACCCGAAACGAAATAGACGGCAAGGTTAACAGATATAGTGGAACTCAATAGAAGGATTCTTTTCACTGGATTGGTAATAGCAATAATTTTATCAGATTCTATCATTTTCCTTGCTACAGATAAGAGCAGAGACTTTTATTCCAATTGGATAATAAATATTAATTCTGCAATAGCAGCAGCCTTAGCTATTTTCATAGTATTCAGACAGAAATTTCATACTCTGCATGGTAAAGCACATGCAGCCCTTGCTATAGGTTTGTCTCTTTGGCTTTGTGCGGAGATTATCTGGGCCATGTATGAAATTGTATGGCAGATAGTGGCGCCAGTTCCGTCTGTTGCGGATTATCTGTGGTTGTCAGCTTATGGATTTTTGGCTTATTATTTATTTGCCACTTACAAGGAATTTAATAAGAAATTCAGATTTAGCAAAAAAGTTCTTATTGCAAGTATCATAGGTGGTGTAATATTTGTCACCTATATAATTGGGCTTACTACAAGCCTATCAGTTCTATCTACTCCTAGAAGTATTGCCATGTTTAGTGTTATGATTGCCTATCCTACTATGGATGCAATATTAATGGTTCCTGCAATCGTAATCCTACTGGATATTCGAAAGGAACCTTTGTGGTTCACCCCATGGATATGCGAATCTTTAGGTCTTTTGTTAATCGTCTTATCAGATAGTTGGTTTACTTTAGTTGTTCTCACATCATTGACAGAACAATTTTGGTTATCTTCACTTTTTTTTGCTGCCCATTTTCTAGTTATGGCTGCAGGACTGGTGTGGTATATCAAATACTTGACTTTACACCATTACGAACAGCAGCCTCAGCATCAGCATAAAATGACAAATTCGGATACTAGATTGCACAATGGTAATTCAAATATGATAGTTCCTCCTCCTGCCGTTTCTGAAAAAAGAAAAAAAAGAATACCGATTGGAACAATTACTTGTATGGTTCTTATATTATTTGCGGGTTTTGTGGTCTATTCCATCTATCCAATAATCTTCTCATTTGGCAATGCAAATATTGAGGTAATACCTGCGCCTGCAAGCTCAAAACATACTGTAACACTAGGCGCTTTACTTTCGCTGAGTGGTGCTTCTGCTTCTTTAGGCGAGTCAGAAGAAGCAGGTCTAAAAATAGCCCTCAGAGATGTAAATGAATCTTTCAAGAAAACTAATACTAATCTTGGAGTGGGACTTATTCTTGAAGACACTCACACAAACCCTGCGTTCGGTATTGAAGAGCTCAAAGACTTGGCTTCAAAAGGTATAAGAATAGTTATCGGTCCTTCTACAAGTGCAGAATTAGAAGCAATAAAAGATTATGCTAATAATAATGGGATTATTCTTTTAAGTCCGTCTAGTACCGCACCTCTTCTTGCCACGCCAGGAGACAACATATTTCGACTGGTACCTGATGATACTCATCAAGCCGAAGCAATAGCCACGCAGATGCGGAAAGATGGTATAGGAGTAGTCATACCTATGTGGAGAGCAGACGCTTATGGAGATCGCCTAGTCAATTCAACGAAAGGAGATTTTCAGATGTTAGGTGGGAC
>WJXE01000055.1 GCA_009665115.1 Nitrosopumilales archaeon | reverse complement strand
ATCCTGAAATGTGTGTTGCATTTGGGTGGAATTCGAAGTTCATCTGCTCGACTTAAACTATTTCGACTACAGCAAAGCATATATCTTTCTTCCTTATCTGGTATCATAGTATAAAACCATGATGAAGACTCAGACTATAGCCGTGACGATCGTAGCCGCACTAACTGTTTTGTCAACTGGGTTTGCTTACATGCCAATGGCGCATGCGCACGGTGTTCAGGCACAGCTTCAGAGTAGATTTGTTAGAATCCTAGATGAGTCATTTTCCGCTCAGACACTCCACACCGGTGATACACTTACAGTAACAGGTACTCTTCAAAGCCTCGTCAACACGCCGCTTAGAGCTTGGTTATCATTGTTCAGCGATTCCGTAAATGCGGGCAACAGATGGGAATTTCTAGCGAGGGATCCACCGGGGAACATCTTTACAATTCAACCACAACAAACGATACCATATTCAATCACTGTGCGAGCGTTGGAGCCAGCAATATATCATGTGCACACTCAGCTCAACATTGAACACATAGGCCCAGGTCTAGGACCAGGACAAACTGTTCAAGTCACAGGTCCTGCCATCTTGAAACCAGTTCCGTGGGGTAACGTTGCCTATCAGGTGGTTCTGATCGGTGCGGGACTAGGTGTAACCTTCGCAACAAGACCGTGGCAAGTCATCTAAGAAAGCTCTCAACTCCTTTTTTCCTTCATTTTCTTTTTCGATATTGATGCCTCTTCAATGACTATAATTAGCCCAAGCTTACTTTAGTTTTAGAGAGGGTATATCCTTCAACTGGAACGCATAGACTCACTGTTTACGGCTAATTTCCTTCATTCCTGCCATGTATTGTTGAAGCACATCAGGAACTTCGACGGTTCCATTTGAGGTCTGGTAATTTTCCATAATACATGCCATGGTTCTTTCCGTAGCCACGAGAGTGCTGTTCAAAGTATGAACAAATCTGGTTTGTTCATTGATCTTATCCCTGAATCTTGTGACGAGTCTGCGAGCTTGGAAATCTGTGCAATTTGAGCATGAGACGATTTCTCTGTATGCATTCTGACTTGGCATCCATGCCTCAATATCGAATGTTCTAGACGAAGTCTTGCCCAGATCTGCGGAACAGAGTAAGACTGTACGATAAGGAATCCCGAGCTTCTCGTAGAATTCCTCAGTTACTGCCAACATTCGTTCATGCTGTAGTTCTGATTCTTCAGGCCGCGAGTAAACAAATTGTTCAACTTTCTCAAATTGATGTACCCTGAAAATGCCCTTCGTGTCCTTTCCGTGTGCACCAGCTTCTTTCCTGAAGCAAGGACTAGTGCTAGCATAGCGCAAAGGTAAGTCCTTTCCATCTAAGATCTCGTTCATGTGCATCGAAGCCATCGAATGTTCGGATGTCCCTATCATATACAGATCATCCTTTTCGATTTTGTAAATCATATCTTCAAAGTCAGCAAGTATCACTGCTCCCTCCATTGCCTCTTTTCTTATCATGAAGGGAGGCTGCGCAAGAGTGTATCCTTTTTCAGCTAAAAAATCAAGCGCAAAGTTAATCAAAGCCAGATTCAACTTTACTAGCTCATTTTTTAAAAAATAAAACCTTGCACCTGCTATCTTTGCGGCGCGTTCTATATCAAGCAATCCAAGCGAGTTTGCTATATCAACGTGATCTTTGAGAAAAAAATCGAAATTCGGGATCGCACCATGATATTTGAGAATCACGTTGTCTTTTTCATCGCTCCCAATTGGAACTGATTTATCTATAATATTAGGAAGAGTCATCATTGACGCTCTGAACTTAGCGTCTACTACTTTCTTTTCTTGCTCCGTCTCCAAAAGTTTGGTGCCGATTTCCTTCATCTCTTCTCTTTCTGACGCTGAATCTTCATGAGCTTTTATCTTGTTCGATATTGCACGCGCTAGCAAATTTTTTCTGCGTTTAAATTCCTCAAGTTGAACAGTTAACTCCCTGCGCCTTTTGTCCAGCGCAATCAAATCGTCTAGAGGAAATTCAAATTTTCGGTTTTCTAACATACTTCTGAGAAGCTGTGGATTTTCCTTCAAGAGTTTCGGGTCAAGCATGCGAGATCACTTTTTGAGCTATCGAAATATGCTCTAATAGTTCATTTATAGTGTTTAGTAATGTTTCAAAGCCAACCTTGCAGGAAAGACAAAGAAGCAAATTATTATCATCGTCCCTTGGTGACATTTCTATTGATAGTCCATTAGGAAAGTCAGTGTTATCAGCTATTAATGACCTTAGTACAGCATACATTTCATTTTTTTTTTTGAACCTTATTTGAACAAAGGCGGATATTTCAGGAGGAGTTGGTGAATTTGGAGTCAAGTATTGCCCTCCTTACGCAAGAGACAAAATCTTCCAGTCTGCTAGACGGGACTTTACATCCTGCAGCTGCCTTATGACCGCCTCCTATTCCGCCAACAGATTCCGCGCAATTTCTAACAACTAAACCTAGATCCGATCCCGATTTGCAACCTATGCATTTCCTACAGGAAAATTTGTGCATGCCGTCCCTGCTAACGGTCCACACGAAAAGCACTCGATCACCAAGGGTAGGTGATCCGCTCAGTAGGGAAGATACAGCCCCAAGCATCTCCTCAGCCAGCACATTCTCTGCGTTGACAAAAATCGATCGTCCATTGTCAATTGTGCGCCACTTTTCACTGAGAATCGTAGAGATAGACTTCGCAAGGATTGCTCTATAATTGTTGGCAATTTGTTCCCCCTCAGTCAGACAGACATACCTGTCACCCATACAGATTCCAACACCTATACCTGCCCTTCCAGTTCTTCCACATGCATTTAGCAGTGTCGAAAATTCCCTGGCGTCGCGTAATTGACTTCTTAGATCCTCATTGACAAGTGTATATGTATACCCTACAAGGTTTTCTGTCAGGTTCGCCGTTTTATATTTTGAAGAAGCTGCAACAAATTTTACAATGGCGTCTAGGATGATACTTTTCTCCTCTTGCGGAATCTCTGCAAGTACTCGCCATCTGCCGTTTTCCATCATCCTTACTCCTGAATTCTTAATTACAGCATAGGCATTTTCCCTGTTCCAGGTTATACCATCAATATAAGGGAATGAGGTAGAAGCTAGCGCTTCATGGAGGGGCTTCGTTTCTCTCCCGGTAAATATTAGATCTAAGTCAACCGTAATTAGTCCATGCGACTCGGCTGTCTTGATAATTTCTGAATTTATACTGATAAGCGATTTCTTATCCCCTTGATCCTGGTTATCCGATATTGCGGATACGACGGCAATGGGTGAAAGGTCCCAGTTTCTTTTTTCAATCTGGTTCGCAAGGAGATATGCTAATCCGCCCGAAGAAATCTCCGATCCGCCGTCGATGCTGTATTTGAATGCGTTTAGGATTTGTGCTGAGTAAGGCCCAGTCAGCTCTTCGTCAGGAAGCTGATGGTGGTCAATGATTATCCATCTATCGCCAAGTGCGTCGTTCAGCGCAGCGCCCAAGCCTGCGCCAAGGTCAGATATTATGTAAAAGTCATGAGCTTCGGATTTCATTTGCTCTATGACAGCAGGGACCATATCAGAGATGGGCCTTACTACGCACTTAGCACCCAATCGCAATAAGGTCATGGAAATGATACTTGCAGAGATTAAGCCATCTGCATCAAGGTGCGTCATAATGCAAGTATTGCTGTCATCTTCTGCCACAGATCTGATCTTTTCACAAAAAGGTTTTACAGCTTCTTCAAGCCCTCTACCGTACATTGTGTGGTCTTACTCGAGCTGGGCAATAACCGAGGCGTATTTCCAATCTTTAGGAATTTTCTCATTTCGCTTATAATATTTCGATAACCTGTGAATCTTGGCTTCGATCAATTCAAGTGAGCGGACGTTTCTGTGATCAGTATTGTGAGTTCTCAAATGTCTTTGTAGCGCTAGAGCCTTCTGTACCAGTTGGTGTAAATCTTCTGGCATATCCTGTTTGATTCCATTTTCACTCCTTATTTCAGTTATGGTTTTATCGATAATCGTCTTCAGAAGAGGTATACCATATTCGTCTCGCATCCGAGTCCCGATCGCACTGGGCGTAAGGCCTTCTTTGGATAGTTGAATAACAATAGAAGTGAGCTCCGCTGGACTCGACGTGAGCCATGGCGGTGCATTTTTGGACGTTGGGCGAACTGAATGAGACTTACCTCGAGTATGAGCATGGATGCGTGCCATTTACTACGAGGAGATCGACCGTATATCTTAAATGTTACTAGGGAATGATGTCCTTATCTTTGACTTTAGAGGATACATCTTTGGTAACTCAAGAAGATACCAAAAAGTTAAATAATCGCGCGCGAGAAAGATTACTTCAATATGAATAAGCCAATTTTGATGGCTATGGTGGCACTAGTTACTCTAATGGGCACTGCATTTGCACTACCTGCATTTCAGATCGCGAACGCACAATATGGTGGCGCAACTACCAGCGGTGGGGGCGGCCTATCAGTCGGAGGCGGCATTGAACAACAACTTAAGCTGGCTAGGGAGAAAGTTTCAAATGCGCAGCAAGCGGGTGCGTATGGCTCTGGAACACCCATGCTTGGGACCACAATTAATTCAACGCTACTCTTCATTATTATCATCACTGTAATCTTTGGCGGTGTTGCAGGCATGTTCTTCGTTAGAGCCAGAACCCCGAGTAAAGAGGCCACGACTTAACTCCTCCAAAAATCTTTTTTTTATTTTAGCGAGCAGCTGCCACAAAGCAGCAGATAACTGATTTTATGCTGGTTTCATCCAAAGTCTTAATTCGAAGCTGTTGCTCGATCATGCTAATTCGTAATCTCGGAGGTCATCCATTATTAATGAAGACCGGTAGTGAGTAGGCAGAACCAAAATGTATATATCATAGATTTCGTTTTTGTATGATGATAATGAGCGCTCTCCTAATTCTTGTACCAATGATCATCACAGCAATTAAAGGTCTGCTTATGCAGATTGGACCACAATACGACCCCCTATTCTACGACGTATCGATCTACATCTTCGGCACCATGCTGTTCGCTGTGTTCTTGTTAAGTGTGATTGCGTTTTGGCTGCGAAGAAAAGGTCTTGGCGGTGGCGCTGCTAAAGAGAAATGGATGACGGAGCTGGAAAGGTACTTCGAACGAGAACAGATAGGTCAGATTCCAGACGAGAAACACCATTGGTGAAATCGCACAACTAGTTGGTGCCCACAAACTTCCTCTATTTCATTTTTTAACGCATTCTAGAATCTACGTTGGATTTTCTTACGGATCTCTCCTAAGGAAAAGCAAGTCCGGCCTTTCTTAATTTATTAAAGTCGTAGTCTTTCTTTAGTGATAAATTCTTAGGATTAACGAAGCTAGAGGTTCTGCAATTTAACAAATTTCGGTGTCCCAAGGTTGAATGCGTATCCATCTGCAAATAAAATGCGCCGGGTGGCCGGACAATTTCTCGCAGCCAAATCAAGTTCCGTGCGTACCTCTTCCGCAGGTCTCTCTTTGTAGTATTTTTACTCTTTAGAGATCTACTACCTTACAATAGGGTTGGTACATATTAGTGGTGGTCTACAAAGATGCTATGGTCTTTATTTTTTGTTTAACCCGTTAAATGGGTTTATCACTAGTGAAGTCTAGTCTAGATGTGACCCTAAGCAATATTTGGGTCGGTTCGTCGCGAGATCTTCATTGTTTTTGACTCGGTCTGGAGCAGCGATCAATTACCTCATCCCCAATAAGGAGATACTTTTGCCCTGCTAAAAACGTAACACTTGATAGGAAGATCTATTCTGCGACACTTTGATCATAGGAATGCGAGAAAAAGCTTTTCCGAGTCTCTTCCCATTCGTGTCCGTAAAGCCTTTAACGTACCTGAAATATGTAACACAACGATAGGCGGCTGCATTAAAACAATAGTCGACAACATGGTTCCAAGCATTTCTAATTTACAACTTATTATGACAATGACTTTTTTTTCATCAATATCAATGAATCTTATTTTGGCTTTTTCCGTTGCTATTTGACCAAATAGCTCGGAACTCCGTTTACTGATCGCCTCAACTATTTTACGCTGGTCATAACTGTGGTCGCCATTCCAAATAGCCAGATATCTACGTTTGTCACGCCGATTAAGCATCTACGTAACACTTTTTCCCTAGTCTTATTTCGATCCATTCTTCAAGTTCTCGCCAGTATCTTTCTGGTTTGATATTACAAAGGTTTAGTAAAGAATCAAAGCAGCGACCAGATATCATTTCTCTTGGACATCTTGCCCCACTTGAAAGAACTAGCTGGCAATTTATCGAGTTACAAAGTTTGTACAGGTCTCTAACCTGTTCAAACCATTTTCCGACACTGAACCCGTTTGCCTGGCGTATGTCAGCGAAGAAAATCTCCAAACCAATTCGTGTTCTTACTTTTTTTTTAAGAATAGACTTCACCCTGAAATAATCTCTAACAACAAAAATGTCCAACCAAGGCGAGGAAAGTTCCCCAATCTTGTCGGAAACCACAAGATATGGGTAATCAGTGATTAGGGATGGCGGTCTATTCAAACGATAGATCACATTTTCATGAGCAGAACCATGATACTCACTACCTATCTCATCTATTTCCAAAATCTCAGCTGCCCTGAGCATTTTCTCAAGATTATTATCGTAGACGCAGAGATCTCTTCTCCTTAACATCAAGTCCTCATTCTATTCAACGTTGATTTGCGAGGTTCATGCGTCAATATGGATTTGAATTTGATCCTAATCGAGTCTCCATCCGAGAGAGAAACCCTCCCCCTGCAGACTCTTTGTTTGTCTAATCTTATGTACAGATTTCCCTTCTCGTCATAGAAATCAAAGAAATTTGAAAGTGGCGCGACATCCGTATCGGTGAGACAAGATTTAATTTTCACGTATAAAGAATTTGCCTCGTTTTTGTTGAGAATGGAAGTTAACAGAACAATTTTATTTCCCCAATGACCTTCTGCAAATCCTGTAGAAAAACTGTCAGGAGAAACACTAAGTGTGCTACTAAAATGTTCCAAAATCTTATCTTTCTCTTCAGTCGCATGAACTATAATACTGATCTCGGCAGCCGAAAAATTGACACTCTCATTACGGATCATAACCGATAAGGATGGATAATAGGAGTTTTAGCTATGTCTTATCATCAGCCTGTTCTGTTGAGGACGAGAGTGTTTGTTCAATTGGTTTCGCCATCAGCAGAGCTCTCGATTCCGGGGTTGAAATCAATTTTGTCTTCTTAATGCCTATATGCCTCAAGGGCGCGATTATCTTCGCTGCAGCAAGGAGGTCTGCACCCATCTTACCCATAGTGGCTTCCTGAACAAACTGGTCGATGTTGAGCTTCGGAATCTTATCTGCTAGCGCCTTATGAGCGATCATTCTAATCTCGTGTTTTTTGGAGGAATTAAGTCGTTTTTGACTTAGTGCAATTAATACTACTCTAAATGTGTAGCCATCCATCGTCATATAGTCGTGCACATGAGTGATCATTGAACTCCCCCGCCTAATCAAACTCCTCAAGAATTCTTTTGCATATTCATGACCTTTGAAAATGGTCGTTGCGCTCCCCTCGTTGATTTTATCTATTTGCACGAATACTTTTGTCTGATGTTGTGTGGGGTCCTGTTTTAAAATATCGAACATAGTGTTTTCAATCACGCGCCCTTTTGCAAGATCGGTGACTGTAATCGGTATGTAGTTAAGAAAACCGCCTCCAAATGCCGATGGTGATTTTACTACAACCCATTGCTTGTCTCTCCATTTGTCTCGGACCCGTCCACCTCTCTTACCGCCTTTGACCATGAAACCTAGACTCAAACACCAAAATATAAGTCATGTTCTAGGCATGAACTCTACAGCACAACTATGGATCAGCCTCATCTGAAATAATACTTGAATCTACGCTCATTAAAGTATCCTACGATCATTATCATATTGTCAGTTATGCCTTACTCATTAACTAATGGCGGTTGAAAACTAATCATGCGTCTAATCATTAAATATGACGAGTAACCACTTAGAATACTTGTGACTGATAAAAGCATGAGGTGGTTCGATGCCTTCATGGGCGTAGGATATGAGTTTTATAATGTTCGTGCAAAAGTGATTTTGGTCTTCAACAACAGGAAAACACTGCTTAATGCTTGGAACAAAGTCATAAAGTGGTGGCCGGATGACTGGATAAAGATGAGATTTTTGGAAACAAACCATTCATATGAATTCATATTGTACGGAGACTCAAACTTTTTAGAAAATACATGGGTATTTTTGAAAGCCCTTGATGTGTCCCAACACTACAATACATTCAAAGCTGACTATGAGGGGGCTGCTTATTTGCACCTCGCGCTATACCGACACAAGGGAGAGTCCTACGAACTTGAGGTATTCGACTATCGGAAGAAAGTCACTGATGTGATGTTCCTAAGGGAACCGCTCGAAGAACCACAAGACGGCATCGTTCTGAGATCCAGGAGTATAATACATGGCCCGAATCAAAGCCCTCCTTGAAGAGCAAAACATTAATCAATGATCTAATTTGGGAGATATGCCTTTATCAGTTTTATCCAGGCAGCCCAATCCAAGCTATAGAACTGTAATGGTTGTCTTATAGGATAATTCGTCAAAGTTTTGGCTATCCCGAAATCATAAGTCCTCGTCTTATGTTTGGCGTTGAATTTTATCCTCAAGAAGTTTACCTTACGTAGTGTAACACTATCAACGCTAGTAACAGATTCCAAAGGTACTAGCAAACTCTTTGAGTATTTGGATATATCCTCATCGAGTTGAGCTTCTGAATAGCCATTTATTCTGGTCACCTTGGCTTGGTCCTCATTAAAGTATTTTTGTTCTCTTTCTTTTGGTGTAACGAATACCCACTCGGGGATAAATATAATTTGCTTGTTCGTGAGTGCCAGAATTCCTTCTTTAGTTTTGTTGAAAAAGCCCATGAAGCCAAGTTCATATCCCCAAATCTTTGGCAAGGTTGCTACGATATGTTCGTCTAAATCTATATTTACCCTCATAACCTAGGTTAAGAATTTACCTGTTCTTAAATCATAATATTAGAACTACGTGCTACATCAGATGCGGCTGAATGAATCAAAAAGGAGGATTGGTTGTAATTTTATTTGGATTCTTATTCCGTTCCTGCAGCCGATTCGTATTCGAACCCCATAGTCCCTGCGTGCTTCTTCTCTTTTAGTCTTCGATACCGATATGCACGTTCTGCAAATAGTATTGCTATCGTCATTGCAAGCGCACCGGCGGTGGCGATGTATATTCCTATATCTGCCTCTGCCATATCAGACCTATATTGAATTGGTTGTATATTAGTTTTTAGTAACTGATAAATTCTGATGTTTTGCTCAATTGGGTCTCGCATTCTTGTGGCCTATTTTGCTAGTTTCGCAGAGGCACATGGCAATACTATTGAGTACCGAATATAACATCCCGATGCAACTATTCATCTTTTGTTCATCGAACCACCTATAGCCTAAAACAATTTCTAGGCAATAG
>WJXE01000521.1 GCA_009665115.1 Nitrosopumilales archaeon | reverse complement strand
CAATAACAATAATACTCCAAACGCTGCTCATAATAATAATTCTATAAACAAGAATCGTCATCAACATACTTTGCCTCTAAATACGATTAGTGGTGGCAATAGCAATAGTAGCCTTACGCCATCCTCACATGCCCATGGTACTAATAACAATACTAAGAAAAGCAACCTTGCTACTTCAAATGCAGCTCATAGTAATAATTCTAAAAACCAAAATATTCATCATCCAACTGCAACTGTAAATCCTGACCATCCATTCGGTGTTCCAATAACTCATGTTCCGTTTGTCATACCATGAAAATAGCCCTTTGAAGCGCTCGCTGTATCGGGTATCACTTATGGTGACGGGTCCCTAGTTACTTTCCCCAAATACGACCATGGTGAAGCCAAGATGTTCGATCAGCAACTGGGAGTATACAGTCAGTACGCTTCATCACAAGACGAGACAACTGCCTTTATACTAGGCCGATTGCTGCCCCAACGTCAGCGACTTCCTTCCTGCCTTTAATTTCAATGACAATCAGAAAACCAGTATGTTCTCAGCGATGTTTTCGCAGATACCCACCTATATTAGCATAGCCTAATCGAGAATAACCACTACAAAAATGATTACTATTTGATAGACACACGCGAATTATCGAAGATGTTATTTACCTTCCATTAGGTAACTAGCAAAATCAGTCGAAGTAATAATGCCTAACGGCTTGCTTACGTCTTCATCCTCAACCACGAGCAAGTGGTGCACTTTATTCTGAAGCATTAAATCCGCGGCTGCTTCAACTGAAGAATTCGCATCGATTGTAACAATCGGAGAAGCCATGATCTCTTTTATGAGAACTGTTTTACTGTTTGCATCGTTAGCAACCACTCTTCTTACCAAATCGCGTTCCGTTATTATGCCTATTGGCTTGTCAGTTAGGTCAGTGACTACCAACGAACTGGTATTCACAATACCCATTTTGTGTGCCGCTTCCTGAGCTGTCCTATTCACTATAATCTTTTCGAGCTTTTCATTCATTACCCTATGAACTGGCGTTGAAGTAGTCATCTGATGAATCTACAAATGCGTTCTGAGATATAAGTTGGGAGGCTTTCACGATAGCTCGATTGATTTTAGTTACGAATACTACAGGTAGTCATCAAGTAAACCTGATTCATACAAAGAAATAACCCTCACTCACAATTCTATAGCAAGACAGACAATAGAGAGGAGGTGTTAGCGATCAGCTAGGAGGTACTAAACCTGTAGCTCATAACCGATGTTTCATTGTGGGTTCATCACTTAAGCGCATTTAGCCATGATTAACAATCTTTTTTATTCCGGATAAGCAAGCTACGAACATGGAATTCACAGACATCGAGACACCACATATCAA
>WJXE01000054.1 GCA_009665115.1 Nitrosopumilales archaeon | reverse complement strand
CTCTAATATTGGTACGTAGATCGATTGTGCATCGGTCCCTATGCTGTCCACCAAACTAAATTCGCCGGTAAAACGTTTTAGTTGAATGAACTTTTCCTTTGGCTTTCGTTCTTGGTTGACGAAATGCACAATGATCCCGCCAATAGTCCCAGTCTGGATAAAGAGTATTTCTCGACTATTATGTACGATGTGATACAGCATTGGTGTTAACCCGAGGGCCGATTGGGCAGAATATACTATGACTTTGAGCATATCTTCGAGAGTTCTGTATTTCAAATAGGTTTCTAAATCCGTGTGCGACATAGTAAGTTTACATCCGCACACAATTATAGACCTTTTGCCGAAGTATCTAGAATGGCGCCACGGTGAATTGGTAACAACAAGCTACGTTGGAGTACAAAACAATTATCAGCGCATCTAATATCGTTAGCCCTTGGTCGATACTTCCGGATTATATTGTTGAACTGTGAATTTTCTTCTAGTTCCGAACGGCCTGAATGGCCTTCCATTGCCGTGATAGAACTTTGAAAAGAATTCAACGTAAAGCAATCTTGCTCCCTGGATACCAGGTTCAAACACGCCTAGTATGATATTAAATATGTGGCCAATAAAAAAAATCATTACCCCTAGAACGATATAGGGTAAGGTGTGATGCAGCGTCCTTATAAAAATGAAATCAATCACATCTGCCAAAATAACTGAGGCTAACAATATTCCCACGATTCTCGTATAAGAGAGAATATGACTGATTATAGAGGGCAACTCCATCACTGCTCGCACACCTTCCCCGTAGAACATTAAGCCAATTCCGCCTAATATTAAACCGAAATACACGACTCCTTGAACATGACGTATAGGGTTGATATGGCTGTGATGCAAGAGTGCCAAGCCAGTGAGAACTATACCCCATCCAAACAAGAGCCAGCCAACCTTTCCAATCATGTGTCGTTTTTGACCCTCTCTTAAATTATTCAAGATGCCCAGAATCAAGCCGAATGATACCATGCCTAGGCCTATATAGCCGCTGAGTAACAGGAGTTTTTTCAAACCAAAGGTTCCAACGGGGTCCAGAAATGTGCCACTCGAAGGTAGGTAATGTAGGCCCGGTGCATAATGAAAGAGGTAACCGTTAAGATGAAACCCAAAATACAGGTTGAAAATAAATCCTAAGATTATTGCAATGATTGCTCCAGGGATCATAGCTTTCGCCAACTTCACCATCTGACTTGGTCGCACTATTGTCTTGGCGAAATTTCTTAAGGGTTTAGGCATGATATTCAAGTCACGTTTGCCCCCTTCGACTCGACGTATCACCCACAAAGAAACGAGAAGTATAACAATTCCATAGCCGACATCACCAAGCATCATGCCATAAAATACCGGAAAAAGGAGACCAAACATGAGAGTCGGATCGAACTCATCTCCAGATGGCATAGAGTAAAATCTTACAAACGATTCAAAGACTCGAAATTTTTTGGGATTTGCCAGAAGAGTCGGTGGCCTTTCCGCCGTCTTTAATTCATATACTGCGGTGTTCCTTGTGTGTCTATCAAACATTATTCTTATTTCTTTGAGTTTTGACTTTGGTGCCCATCCTTCCAATGCGAGTGCGTGTGCACTCAGTCCGAAATTATCCGTGACCTCTGACTTTTTATTTTCTATCTCAAGCTGCTCTTGTATGCTTACAATGGTCGCATAATATTTTTTCGAAATTTCCAATAGTTGCCCGTATATGGCCTGTAGTTTGTTGGAGATTTCACTCTTTTGATTTCTTTGATCTTGGATTATATTAGATGGTTTCCCACTAAGATTAGGTACTGGTTCGAGATTAATGCTGTGCGACTGTACCAGCGACGCAAGAACTTGAGTAGGAAAATTTGGAAGAATAACAAGAACAAAATGCGTAACTTCTTTGTCTTCCTTATAGTACAGAACGACGTCTTTCTTCCGTTCTTCAAGCGCTTTCTTAAATCCCACAAATTTCTCAGATGGTGCACGCCCAAAATAGCAGTGGGCAGATGACAAGTGTAAGATTCTTAGATCTTCAGGAAAGAACGAAAACTCTTCGACAAGTCTTAGATTATTCTCTGTATCTTTCAGCCGTGTAAGCAGGTCATCCTTTTGTCTTTCCAAATAACCAACCTTGCTATCGATATCTATAGCTTTAGCAGCGTGTAGAAGTTCCTCTGTTGATTTAAACTGATGTCGTTGCACAACAGGATAAGACGGAAGTGCTGCCTTCAAGGCCCTCATTCGGAGAAGCTGGTCTGATAGAATTACCTCTCTGTATGGGTCGCCTTCACGCCCGCTGCTTAACATAGCGGCCGCGTCTTTCGACAGAGGTTCTAGTTGCACTGCTCCAAGGTCATGAAGTATCGATACTATAACCTGCTTATCTCTTCTGAGGCCGATAGCAGCCATACGGGCCATTGGCACGGGTTTTAGCACTTTCCTTCACTCAACTCCCCTGAGTAAGATGTCTATTATCTTTTGTATCGTCTGATTATTTACCTGCGCCGAAATATTTTTCGACTTAATTTGGGCTTCTTTGATAATTGAATCTGCATCTGCTAGGGCCTTCCTTCTAGATTCCTCGATGCTTTTGATTACAAGGTTCTCACCCTCAGCCTTTGACGCTTCTATTAGCTTTTCTATCTGAATCTGCATATTTCTAATTTCTTCTTCAACCTCACTTTTTCGTGCTTCGATTTCTTTCTCAGCGCCATCCTCAGCATCCTTAATCTGTCTTAGGGTCTGAATGTAAGCCTCTTGCGTATTTGACATCATTACCCTCCAAAAAAATGCTTACCTATATACAGAACTACAACCACGGTACCAACAATATTACCTATCTTTAAAGCCCTCATTAACAGGTAGAACTTTCTCTGTTGGGGGTTCGCAAACCTAACCGGCAAGAATTTTTTGTTCCTCCTTTTTAATACTCTCTTCCTCCCTCTCTCCCATTTTTCGCTTTACAGTTTTTAACATAATGAACGTATCACGTTCCATTTCATCAAGTCTGAAAGTGATGAATTTAACCGCGGCCTCTAACCGAGGGACAAAAACATTTTCGATTGCATTCGATTTGCGTTTTGTTTTCTCTATTTCGAGCAAAAGCTTCCTTAACGCCGTCTCCTTTTCAGCTACATCCAGTACCATCTTGTGAACCTGTTGAAATGACTTTATGGCTTCGTTAATTGAAGTTGGAAGTTCTAAGAGATATTCAGTAAGAGCCTCTTGCCTTTGACCTCCTACTAATTTGGGTATACGAACGCCCATCACATTCTTTGACTTAATCTGCAGATTGGTCATACTAGGAATCTTCATTGCCTCATTCTCTAGTCGAATTGCGCCTGCCATCATTTCTGCCATTCTAATGCTTTCGTATCCTTTCATTAGCTCGGACTGCAAACCACTTCTTAATGTTGCAGCAGTCTTGCTGGTGCTGAAAAACTCTAGAATCAATGCTTGCCGCTTGAGCTTCAAAAGTTTTAAACCCTTCTTGGCGATAACAATTCTTCTCTTGGTTCGTATATATTCGAGGCGCGTTGGACGTATATTAATTGCAGATGGCAATTACTCGATCACTCGACCTCCGGCGTTACTGCTTTTTTCCTCCCATATTTTTCAATGAATTCAGGCTTGATACGCTTCATCTCGGATTCTGAAAGGTCACTTAGAAGTTCCCACCCAATGTTTAGCGTTTCTTCGATTGAGCGGTTTTCATCAAAACCTTGATTTACAAATTTTCGTTCAAAACTGTTTGCGATCTTCAAAAACTTTCTATCTATCTCACTCAGAGCTTCTTCGCCGACGATCGCGGCCAATGCTCTAGCGTCCTTACCCTGTGCGTACGTCGCATAGAGTTGATCTGCTAGACTTCTATGGTCTTCACGTGTCCGACCCTTCCCGATCCCTTGATTCATTAAACGCGAAAGACTAGTGAGGACGTCGGCCGGCGGGTGAATATCTGCACGTTGTAAATCTCTGCTCATAACGATCTGGCCTTCGGTTATGTAGCCGGTAAGGTCAGGTATCGGATGCGTGATGTCGTCAGCCGGCATTGTTAAAATAGGAATCTGTGTAACTGAACCCTTTCTGCCCTTTATTCTCCCTGCGCGTTCATAAATTGAAGCCAGATCTGTATACATATAACCAGGGTAACCTCGCCTGCCTGGGACTTCTTCGCGTGCAGCAGCTATCTCTCTCAGAGCTTCGCAGTAATTTGTCATGTCTGTCAATATAACAAGAACGTGCATCTCCCGTTCATATGCAAGGAATTCCGCAGTTGTCAAGGCTAGTCTGGGTGTTAGTATACGTTCCATAGAAGGATCCGAAGAAAGGTTCAAGAAAAGAACAGTTCGTCCTAACGCCCCACTTTCTTCAAATTGTTTAACAAAAAAGTTCGCTTCTTCACTAGTGATCCCTATGGCTGCAAATACAACAGAGAAGCTTTCAGTGGTGCCAAGAACCTTTGCTTGTCTAGCAATTTGCGATGCGAGCATATTATGAGGTAGACCTGCACCTGAGAAAATCGGCAGTTTTTGACCTCTCACAAGTGTGTTCATTCCATCGATATTGGACATTCCAGTTTGGATGAATTCAGAGGGTTGCTCTCTCGAATACGGGTTGATGCCAGAACCCACTAGATCGAATTTTTGTTTTGATACGATCTTAGGGCCATTATCTCTTGGATTCCCCAATCCATCAAATACCCTGCCTAACATTTCATCTGAAACCGATAGCGTAGCAGTGTGTCCAAGAAATCTGGTTGAAGTTCCCGAAGTACCTAGTCCCAAAGTTGGGCCAAATACCTGCACCACTGCCAGACCCTTCCTGGTGTCAAGCACTTGACCCTGTCGCCTTTGTCCGTCCACAAGTTTTATCTCCACCATTTCCCCATAAGCCGCATTATCCACACCCTCTACAAATATCAGTGGGCCTGCTATCTTAGACAGTGTTTTAAAAGCTATCGTAGACACTTATTGGGTCACCTGGATCAACAGACCCTCAAATTGTTGGCTCATGCTGGTCTTGATCTCTCGCAATAGCTGTTCGACTTGATCTTCAGGTGTCCATTTTATTTTTGATATAAGCTTTCTAGCATCCAGAGCACCGATCCGCGAAGACCGAACACCCTTCTTAATTGCGTCTGCCTCCATCTTGCCGAATTCTAAGATTACCGAGAGCATTAAAAACTGCTTCCTTATGGATGTGTAAGTATCGACTTCATCGTAAGCGCTTTGTTGTAAATAATCTTCTCTAAGCGAGCGAGCTGTATCCAGAATTCCTTTCTCTGGTTCTGGCAAAGCATCATATCCGACTAGCTGAACAATCTCTTCTAACTCCGATTCCCTTTGCAAAATTTCTAAGGCCTCCTTCCTCAAAGGAACCCACTCCGGCGATACGTTTTGGCTATACCAGTTACTCATATCGTCCGCATATAGTGAATAACTCGTTAGCCAATTGATTGAAGGGAAGTGCCTTCGCGAAGCTAAACTTGCATCAAGCGCCCAGAACACCCTAGTAACCCGAAGCGTGTTCTGTGATACTGGCTCAGAAAAATCTCCGCCTGGTGGCGAGACTGCTCCGACCAGGGTTAAAGACCCAATTCGTTCCTCTGGAGAAATTACGATTGCCTTACCGCCTCTTTCATAAAATTCTGCGAGCCGCCTTCCCAAATAAGCAGGATATCCTTCCTCTCCAGGCATTTCTTCTAGCCTTCCTGATATTTCCCTGAGGGCCTCCGCCCATCGAGAGGTGCTATCCGCCATTAGCGCGACGCCATACCCCATGTCACGGTAATACTCGCCCATTGTGATCCCTGTGTAAATACTCGCTTCGCGGGCGGCAACCGGCATGTTCGAGGTGTTAGCGACAAGGATTGTGCGCTCCATGAGAGGACGCTTCGATTTAGGATCTTCTAATTCTGGAAAAGTTGTAAGCACTTCTGTCATCTCGTTTCCTCTCTCCCCACACCCGACATAAACTATCACGTCGCTATCGGCCCATTTCGCAAGTTGTTGTTGCGTCACTGTCTTGCCACTCCCAAATGGACCCGGAATTGCAGCAGTTCCTCCTTTTGCGACTGGGAAAAATGTGTCCAAAACTCGCTGACCAGTAAGAAGTGGCGACTCAGGCGGCAGCTTACGAAGTACTGGCCTCGGCGTTCTGACGGTCCACCAGCTTGATAACCCAACATCGACCTTAGTGGTCGGGGTTTTTACTGTTGCGACAATTTCATTCACATTATACCTCCCTTCGCTTATTTCTTCTAATTTTCCTTGGGTTGCAAAGGGAATCATAATCTTGTGTTTTATCAGCGGTGTTTCCTGGACCTCGCCTATGATATCTCCCTGACATACTTCATCTCCTCTTTTCTTGAGCGGGATGAACTCCCATTTCTTCTCTTGATCCAGCGCAGGAATAGTCTTTCCTCTACCAATAAAGTCCCCGCTCTGTTCTCTTAATATATTGAGTGGTCTTTGAATGCCATCATAAATTGAGGTCAGTAGACCAGGACCGAGTTGAATAGAAAGGGGCCTTTTCGTATTGACGAGTTTTTCTCCTGGTCTTAGGCCCGTAGTATCCTCGTAAACTTGAACTGTCGCTTTGTTACCCTCAAGTCGGATAATCTCTCCTACTAGGCCTAACTCCCCGATTCGCACTACATCGTACATTTGTGCTCCTTCAAGCCCCGTTGCCACTACTACGGGTCCGGAGATACGTGAAACTAGAGACTCTGCCATGTCATCATTCAACCCATCTGAATACTGATTCCAAGTACTCGTCTTGCCAAAGAAGCTATCGACTCTTCCTGAACGTTACCTTCGAAGGCAGGCATAAATAACACGAGAGGTTCTATCGATGCTTCAACAGTCTCTCTAAAGCCTTCGGAAAGGGCGTAGCGAACTGAGTTGCTAGCGATAATCAAAGCGAATTCTTTCGAAGACATCAATTGTTGCAATTTTTTATTGACCTCAGCAACATCCGTGCTCACAATAAATGCATCTTCTATACCAAGCAGCCGATAACCCATTACTAGCTCACGCTCCCCTAAGACTGCTATCTTTCGAGTCAATCCTTTTCTGGAAATTAATTCACTCATTTATCATCATCATGGAGGCTATCCGATCAGTTGAAATATTGTATCTTTTGCCATAGGCTATTCTTCTAATATTTTCACGCTCATGCTCGGCCGTGATTATGAAGTAGAATATTGAGCCTATAGAGAGTGCAATATTCTTCAGCTTATTTACAAATTTGTTATTGATAAATTTATCTAGACCAATCTCGAAGTCGACTAAACTGCTGGTGTTCCTGTATTGAACTACAGCTTCGCCCAACGGAAAATAGTTCTCTATCCTATTTACAAATTCTAGCACGTTATTAACTCCGTACATGTCCATTAGTTCGCTTACTGGGATTCCTCCACCACCTACGACATGTTTGCCGACAATCGACTTGTCAGCATTCGTCTCTTTTCCCTTCAATAGGTTAAGAATATTCTTCTTGTCTATCTCGGTTCTAAACATTTCTCTGATAATGCCTTCGTCACCTTGAAAAAATCTTAGTGATTCGATTAAGGTTTGATAGTAGTATGCCTGTAAACCGGCTACCATTGGTCCGAGATCAGAGGTCTTTTGATACGCATCAATATACTGCAAAAGTATTGTTCCATAGCTATATTTGAGCAAGTGATTTACTGCCGCCTCAACCCCCGATTGAGACAAGATAATTTTTATCTCGTCATGTGGAATATTACCCGCCGAGATTCCTGCAGGGAAATTGCGGCTGGACACCAGGAACGGTTCTGTTTCTGTAATTGTCCTTCCCATGTTTTTGGATGATAGTATCAACTCTATGTTATATATATCCCATTTTAACAAATATGCTCGGACTGCATTTTTACCGTTGAACGGAGATGCTTCTAAGGCAATCTTATTAACCTTTACCAAATGGCGATTTAATGCCACTTCCAGCAAATCCGGAGGTTGATATATAGAAGCCGCCTTTTCAATCTCTTCGCCGTACCATGTTCCTTGCAACATTTTTACCATCTCCAAAACATCCTTTACCTTAAGTAAATCCTGCATAAGCGCTGGCGAGAGAAAGTTTACGGATAATGCCTGTAATCTTCCGAATGAAGATGAATATTGTGAAGTCGGCACTAGAGTAAATCCTCCATGATTAAACTTTTTGCTTCATCTTCGTGTATCCTCAGAAGCTCTTCGAAGGTCAAGTCAAGTTCCTTGCTGCCATTTTCATTTTCCGCTATTACTCCACCTATCGTCTGGATTGTCTTGATGACAGTTACACCTAGCTCTGCCAAAGGTGAGCGATCCTGTTCACGACAGCTAACTTTTATTTTAGGCCCCAGGTTCTTCTTAGCGGTCACTATCATTTTCTGTAATGCTACGTTGTATTCACTGCTGTTTGTATAACTCCTTAATGCCTCTTTGATGACCTCAAATGCAGAATCTAGATTTACATTAACTGCATCAAATAAAATTTTCTTCGCCTGCAGCCTCGCTGCCTCAACAATCCTCGCTGCCTCTCTTTCTGACTTTAGCTTCGCCTCGTTTGAGAAATACTCGTGCATGTCCTTTATCGTATTGTCTTTCTTAATTTGTAAGGCTGTTTTTTCTTCAGCAAGTCGTGTATCCAAGGCTTCCAGTTCCCTTTTCTTTCTGCTATTTATTTCCTCTATGAAAGTCTCGATACTCATGTCGACTGTTGCTAGAGAATACCGAGCAAGAGAATTATCCCAAGTACAAAGCCAATGATCCAAAGGGTTTCTGGAATAACGAAGAAGAACAATACCTGGCCAAATTTCTCAGGCTTCTCGGCTATTATACCCATACCCGCAGCACCGATACCTTGCTGAGCATTGCCAGTACCAATCAATCCTCCAGCTATCGCAATTGCCGCCGCAATAGCAAGTAGCGGTTTAGTCAGCACTGCATTAGGAGATGGGGTTGATGGTGCGGCCGTAGCTTGAGATGATAAAAATAGTGCGAGAATTCCAATTGTCAAAGCTGCCGCGATGCTAATGGCGGATAGTTTCCATCGTCTGTTTTGCATATCGAATATGCCTTCATTTGAGAGGGACATATTAATTTACTTTTATTTTTTGAGGTCACAAACACTTTTCTATATTTCTGCATGAAAATGTATAATGGTGATGCCTTCAGCTTCTTGGATCAACATCAGTCTGCACCAAACTTCCTTCTTCCTGTTGATTTTCGGTTCTCAGCCGCGCCTCTAAATAGTAGCATGCCTGGTTATTCCGCTTTGCTGCACTGCATTTATTTTTGAAATGTCACCGCTACCCACGCGATGTCGTAGCCCCGGTGTTGCAGTTCAGGCAGTTGTGCGAGTCAATATCGTGGCTGTTTCCTTGGTTGCGTTGCCAACTCTGAATCTACGACGCAAATGACTATCTGCATTTATGAAGGTCAACGGAAACCAGAGTTCAGAGTCCCTCAGTGTTCATGTATTAGAGCAAAATATGTCAGACCCAATTATCTTCCAGCTTCGCACTACAGTTCTCAATCTGTTGTAACGAAAATTCTGTTGGTGTTAATGAATAAATGAACTGCAAAATAGGCAACGCTTTAGAATTTAATGACACACAGTTTCATGCCCTTTAACAACACTC
>WJXE01000053.1 GCA_009665115.1 Nitrosopumilales archaeon | reverse complement strand
GCTTCACTGGGAACATTGTGCATCTACATATACGATCCGGATAAATATATCCAAATACTCAAGTTTCGAAATGGTTAGATAAGATAGCTGCTGTTGAAGAGTTGTAATTGTTCTATAACAGGGAGTGTCCTGTGTAATCCTAATTCATAACTTAACTTCATAGTGTAGAAGAATTCGGCATCACTTCGTCTTTCTTCAAGATCAGTTATTAATCCGAATTGAAAGCCATAGTAATCAGTACGCGGTAGCAATTTTTCAGCTATACATTCCCGAGTAACTCATCAGATGTTGTCTGCATGTTATAAAAACGTTGAATAGTAACTACCTAAACTCATTCACACGAATATCCTATGAGATAAGATTCCGTTTAATTTTATAGATGGTTATCTGTGCGCTACCTACTTTGGTAATAATTATCAACTAAGTTGTATCATACTACTAAAGTTAAATAGTATATTAGTATCATACTAATATGTATGACAACAAAAATAGAAGATAAACACTTGAATAATAAACAAGAACAATGCCATTCTCGTACTGTTTCTCGTATTATAAACAGCTTAGAGACGACAGAAGGTGGAGGCTTTGTTGTACATAGGTCATTTCCAACTAATGCTCTATTAGATTTTGATCCATTTCTTCTATTAGATGAAATGGGTCCTAAAGATTGGAAGCCAGGTGAAGCAAAGGGAGCACCAGATCATCCTCATAGGGGATTTGAGACTGTTACATATATGCTTGAAGGTAAATTTGAGCACAAAGATTCTAGAGGAAACTCTGGAAAGCTTGGACCAGGTGACGTACAATGGATGACAGCAGGAGCTGGCGTTGTTCATTCTGAGATGCCAGAGAAGGATTTCATGCGTAGAGGTGGAAAGTTGCATGCATTTCAGTTATGGGTCAATTTACCACAACGTGATAAGATGATAAAGCCAAGGTATCAAGATGTCCCTTCTGCAAAGATTCCTTTAGCACAGACAGAAGATGGTAAGGTTAAAGTTAAGGTTATTGCTGGGGAAGCATTAGGTTCTAGCGCTGTAATAAACACTCGAACACCTATCTTTTATCTGCACTTTACTCTTCAACCAGGATCTAAATTGATACAACCAATTTCAAAGGAGTACAATACGTTTGCATATGTTATCAATGGAGAGGGTTTGTTTGGACCTGCAGAAAAGCAAAAGATTGCAAAGACAGGACAGATGGTCGTCTTTGATAAAGATGGAGAAGGAGTAGCATTCAGTGTTGCTGCAACTTCTACTAATAAATCCGCGCTCGATATGCTTCTAATAGGCGGAGTTCCATTGAACGAACCAGTGGCCAGATATGGTCCATTTGTTATGAATACTAACGAAGAGATTCTCCAAGCGGCAAAAGACTATCGAAATGGCAAGATGGGGGAAATTACTATCCAATAAAAGAAAGATCTTACCGAGGCGCTCTCGAGCCTAGCATACATGTATAAAAATAATTAAATCTATTTAGGATATTCTTTGCACTAGCTAAGGACACATGCAAGAGACTTTGGGGGTTTAATGTGGGTTCACCAGCTGGAGTTCGCGGGACCTCAATAGGACACGGAATGCTGTTCTGCGGGAACAGAAAATATGGGTCGAGACATCATAGCATTTGGTTTACCACCAATCAGAAATCTTTGACGACAAGACTATTAACGCTGTCAATTATGACACACCAAGATATACAGGGTTACTTGCAGATTCTTGCAATTCAGTTACTAAGCCGTCTGGCTTAACTCTGCTAGCTCCTAAGTAACAATTATGAGGCCAACAATGATACTATTTGGAATGATTATTTATTCAGATCTGATCGACTAATTGAACTCAAGTTTATTTCTTAATTCTTTGGCCCTATTTCTGACAGTAACTTCCGTAACTCCTGCTGCCTCTGCAATATTTGATTGAGTAATAGTCTCTCCATTTTTTATACTTGATAAGTAGAGTACTGACGCAGCAAGTCCCATAGGATCTTTTCCTGCCGATATTTCTTCTCTTGTAACTTTGTTCATGATTTGTGCTGCATGTCGTTTTGTCTTCTCACTTAGCTTAGCCTTACTTGCAACCTTAGCTATACATTTCATAGGATCTTGTTGTGGGATTTTAAGGCCAAGTCTTGTGTGAAGCACTCTAAAATCTTTTGTGAGTTCTTTACGCTTTACATTGCAAGCTATCGCTATATCATCCAATGTTCTGTGAGCTCCCATTTCTCTACATGCAATATATACAGCAGCTGCTAAGACTCCAGAAACAGTTCTGCCACGAGTAAGCTTCCTTGACTGAGCTTTCCTGTAGATGTACGCTGTTTTCTCGACTATGCTATCTGATAATCCTAGCTTATCTTTTAATACATCGAGTTGGAAGAAAGCTTGTCTAAGACCCCTATCTTTGGGAGTATGCAGTTGAGACCTCATATCCCAGGTAGCTAACCTGTTCATCCTAGTACGCATAGCTGCATCAAGCTTGTTACCGCTCGCATCTCTGTCAGTTCTTCCGATGATTGTTGATAACCCCATATCATGACGAGCCAGCGATTGTGGAATTCCAGTTCTCGTCATTGCCTCAGTCTCATCTGTGGAAAACGTACGCCACTCTGGTCCTATCTCCTGCAATTTATCAGAAATTACTCGACCACATTTGACACAAATTATCTCCCCAGACTCAGAATCCGTGATTATCTTTTCGTTGCTACAGCTAGGACATTTGGCTAAGGAAGTAGAAATTGCTGTTGTTGCATGATTGCTTGAAGACTTGTTACTATCGTTATAATGTGCTAACATAATCATATCTAATATAGTAGGGTAATTACATATAAAGTATATAGTAAGTTATAACTAACCCTTACTACAAAACCAACTGGAGCTGCATGAATTCTAAGCATTTGAAGGACACTCATTAGACTCAATAAAGTATCTATAGTAAATTGAGTCATATGATATGTATTATATACTTGTGATAGGTATGTAAGAAGGCAAAGAGATTGAGACAAGTTACATTATCACAAGACGTAATAGCCATAGAAAAATCCGAAGCAGCTGCCACAACTACAGATAATCAACTACAAGAATCGTTGGATTGTCCCGACTGTTCTGACACGATGCTTAAGTTCTATGACTGGGATAAAATGAAATACCTATGTGAGAATTGCGGATTAACAATCAATAATCCTCTTCTCCTTCGATCTACATTCATCGCCTAGGAGAGAGAGCAAATGAGCGCAAAACGTATAATGCAACAGGAAGCACCACGAAACGGATCATATCATCTGGCTCTGTCTTCTGATATTGGACATGCCGTTACATGTGGTTTAAAGTTCAAACTACCAAGAATTATGGGGGCCATTCCCGAAGGGAACGGATCATTCATCCCCGGATTCATTGCTCATAATGTGCTTGAAAGTGCAACTGAGACCTTAGGTCAACTGTGGCGGAGTTCATCTATGCCTAATACTCAAGAAATTATGGATGCATGGACTCCGTATATGCAACAAGTTTTTGCAGATGTCCGTGAAAAGCAGCAAGGCGATCCTGAAAGGAACATCGAGCGACACATATCGCAAGCCCAGACACGCCTACAAGGTATAGCAGGCGTACTTCATGATAAGATGAGCCAAGATCCAGCACCAAATCGCATAGTTAGCGAAATAACAATTACAAACCCTGTTACAAGACATGAAGGTAGAATAGATGCAATATTTGAGTATCCGGAGTTTGCCGAAACGGTCGAGTGGAAGACCTATGCTGATGGAGGAGTCTCAGCGTATGACCGCAATCAGACAATAAGTAATGGAATGCTGGTGAATTATAGATATGGTAGAGCCGAGGATGACTTTACAGGAAATATACTAACGGTTATTACACCTACCAAGGCCCACAACCCTAGAGCTACAACACTTGCCTTAGACGCTATTAAAGAAGCACAGACTTACATGCTGCAAGTACTCAATGGAGAGAGATTGAGAGCAAAGCTACCACACAGATTTGTTTGTGAATCTTGTAGTTACCAATCAGCATGTAGATTCTACATGGGTGACAGAGTTGATAGCGACCTGAAGAGAACGTTATGGAGAAGAAGGTTTAGGGTATTGAAGAAAAGGGAGAGGACACACGTCAACAAATTTCTTGCACAGCGGCTATCACAGGAGCAATTAACAGAATTGCGGTTAGCAGAATCAGGATATCGAATTGAAGAGCCAATCCCAGCCTTATCGTCAACAAATAGAATGCATACTTTGACACTTGTGAAGCAAAACAATTATCAAAATGCCGATCTATTATACACTGGTGATTCTGTACGTATCATCGCATTAGAACCTGGTATACCTCTTCTTGCATGTGTGAGTTGCCTTGGCTCAATAAGAGAATCGAACGAATGCCGCACTACAACCGCTGTATATTCGGGAAATCCGAATCAGCTTCGTGGTTTTCAGATTTTGTTGCTTAGAACAGAGGTTGATTTAACGAGACGTGAATTAGAAGGCCTTGATTTTGTTCATCGAAATCCAGGAAGAGTGCAGAACATTGCTTATGGTTTATTGGGGGAGGATTTGTATGAGTTCGCAACTTAATCAGAGTCAGACACAAGCATTAACCAATAGACTATACACTGAAATACCTGTTGCAGGTGTTTGGGGGCCGCCAGGAACAGGAAAAACATTTGTGGCAGCTACCGAGGCAACACGTGCGGTGACAGAACTGGATCAGCGAATACTGGTTTGTGCTTTCCAGAATTCAACAGTTGACCAGACGCTGCGATACATAGTTGAAATGTTAAAGTCTAGGTACGGATGGAGTCAAGATATTGTCAGAAGGTCAATTAAAAGAATAGGTAGCATTGCAAAGGTAGCTGGTGACCTAATACCCCATTTTAGCACAAATCGCAATGAGCTGACAACCGCAAGGATAGTTGGCACAACTCTCCATTCCTCCTATGTACCAACAGGTCACAGGGTTCTGCAGCAGTTAAGTTTTGATAGGATAATAATGGACGAATCAGGTCAAGTGACACCTGAACAAGCATGGATACCGTTACCATTATTAGGTAACGCAGACACCGCTAGAGTTACTGCGTACGGTGATGACATACAATTGTCTCCTATCTCACCCGATCTTACACCTGAGAAGGGTGTTCTTAGATATATGCGTACTATGAATAATACATCAGTGGATATGCTCAATACTACATACAGGCTTAATTGGCCCGGCATCGAAATGACATCAAACGTTTTTTACTTTGGGGCTTTACGCGTGCCACAAGAAGTAAGGGATAGAAGACTTGTTCTCGATGAAGATACGCGCAATGAACCAATGTCTAAAGCGATAAGGCCTGAAAACACCTTGGTCTACGTTGGTGTGAGTGGAAGAGAGGTAGAGGAAGGTTTGTCTTACGACAACCATCAGCAGGCTATGGTTATCGCTGATTTATGTTCAGAATTCTTAAGACACGGAGTTGATCCGTCTAGAATTTCAGTCATAGCTGCTTATAGGCCTCATGTCAGAACAATTAACAACGTGCTTGATGGAACAGGAATAGGTTGCACAACTGTTCACAAGATGCTTGGAGCTGAGAACGATATTATAATACTTGCTACTACGCGGTCTAATTCCTCCAGAGATTTAGGATTTATGACTCAGCCTGAACTTCTGAATGTTGCTACCAGCAGACAACTGATGAAACTGATTATAGTCGGGGATGCAGCTGAAACATTTGCTGGAGGCTGCAGGACTTCTGGAAGAATCTACGACTTTGTGACATCACACGGATCTCTTTTGGCAATTAACTAAGCTTCGGAAAACGAGTAAAGCATGACGGTTTTCCTGCACCACTTGCTGCATGGATTGTATTATGAAAATTAGATTGTGCCCCTCATTCTACGGCGATTTTAGCTTCTATTCGCTCTTCTATGTGTATATTGTAAAATTATACTGAATATTGTTACGGATTATTTCAATTTGTTGGTGCATATTTGTCATCCCCATTATTTCGCTCGTTATTCTTCTTGTCTTTCTGCTCTACGTCCTCTCTTGTTTGTTGTTTTTTAAATTCGTCTAATAGAAGTCTTGTTTTTGTGTTTTTAAGAATATCATACATTATCAATCCAAAACCAGCGGCTCCGCATACAATTACAACGGCATATGTCACTGCAGCAATGCTAAGCCCCGACTGAGCGCTTGGACTCTGGAAATACCCTGTTAATATATTACTCAGAACGAATGAGATACAAAGAAGAATTATGCCGCCTATTGAAAGCTTTCGTTTGTAAAATGCAGGCGCTGACGTGACTCAGTGGATGAGAATTACTATATTTATTCATATTCGCTACACATTTGAATTAACATTTTCTCGACGCTTTCTTAACTACTGTTTTCCTCTCGTTCTCGCCTTCAATAATTATCATGTTCTCAGCAGGAATCTTGCTTTCAAAGCTCCATGTGGCCTAAAATAATTGTGATACATCGACTATACTACGTAGTAGTACCAAATCCACATGAATTATGGAATAAAGATGCTAAAAGAAAAGACACTTTTGAGCTTGATTCGCAGAATCATCGTTTAATAAAAAAATTACTGTTTTCATGACGAATGACTACATTAGCTGTGAACTTGTATATGGAGATTTCAGAGTTGTCGCATTTACATCCATATTGCATTTACATCCATATTGAGCTAAGAATGTGTATTCTGAAGGTGAGGACAGTGAAAGCAATGAGGACTCCGTATAACCCCGTTACCTAAGCAAGTAATGATCACGAAATTGGAAGTAATACAACTCCCACACACCGTTTCCAGTAATTTATTTCATGTTCCGAAGTCTAATAACTACGAAATAACAGTACCTATCCACTGTAGAACCTACACATTTCTTGAATATTAGACTTTTACATACTTTTTAGCTATCTCTTCAACTTTATCCAAGAGTTCTTGAGATGGCCTTGGAATTTTATTATTATCATCTAATCTCCAGTATCTGCCATTGTGATAGACTAAAGGTTTGATGTTCTCATCTGCCGAGATTTCGGTTACTTCTCCAACGAACATTATATGATCTCCAAGACCTTCCTGCTTTACAAGCTTGCATTCTGCGTTCATCGCGGCTCCTGTTATCATTAAGGTTTTGATACTCTTTGCTTTATAGAATATTATACCAAGCTCTTTAAAAAGAGATATCTTATCAAGTTCTTTTCCTGTATATCGTCCCCCAAGACTACATAATATATTTTGGTCTTCAGCTGCTAGGTTGACTCCAAATTCTTTAGTTTGATTGATGTTTTCAGCTGTGGCATCGTCACCACGAACATTGATAGCAATAAGACTAGGACTGTAAGATACATGATGGGTCCATTCCGCTGCCATCACATTCGGACCACAACGCCCATCAGTAGTAATGAGACCCACATTGGTCAAAAATTGCCTTGTCCGTCTATCGTTCCACGAAAGTTCCATATTTTGGAAGTACTAGGTATGTGTCTAGAATATAAAGGACGCTAGGGGGTTAGAAGCAATTCCACTACCTGCATTTGGCAACGTAAGAGAAATAATGAAATTAACTAATAAAAGAAATTTGCAGTTGATACCAATCCTAGACTTAAAAGGGGCAACCCCGTTATTATCAAGAGCTCCTTTTATTTCCGCAATGCAGGAAGCTAAGATATTCCAATAATTGCTTACAAATTTTCGACCTATCCCAATGTAAATAAGGGCTATGACATGGTGATGGAGGACCCAGACAAGATTCACGAAGATGGCCAAGCAAGTTGCATGTATAACACACAGTTTGAAGATTTTTGAAACTGTCTTGCGACCTTTATTTCGGGTGCAACGTAGTCTACATCTACATCTAGAGTGTTTTCCTCGTCTGATTTTTACTACAATAATACAAATAATCTAAATTTGTTCTCTTCCATAATTCAAATCTTTGAACAATCGATTTAAATCGATCATATATTTGAAATCGTGTAGGATGCTTCTGAGTTGAACGATTTACCAAAACTCTTGCAGGCAATCTCTAACGCTGGATTCACGGTAACCGTTTTCTCCGGTAGGTGAAGGAATTCGAACACTCGAGGCTGAAATCGCGCTTAAAGGCTATCGATGCGAATGTTGCAATCATAGTTGAACCCATCATATTTTGACTATGGAATTGACGGCGTTCTTTCCTTTATCGTGTTGAGAAAATCTTCTAGGACTTTTATGTAATCGCTGTATAATTGCTTATGGAACTTACTTCCAATTGAACAGTAAGCAAGTTTATTTTCTGCTTGAGCGTGACCAGGATTGTGACAAAGCCCATTCTCTGTTTTTTTCTTGAGATCGATTGTCAACCACGAAAGCGCTGTTACAGCCAACATGAATAGAGTAGTTTCAGTATGCATAAAGCTATATTGAGTAAGTTCTTCATCTTTACTACTACACTCTTTTTGAGTAGGATTAGCAGAATATTCACGACTCTTTAGAAGAACGTTGATTGCCAGGGAAGACCAGAAGAAGCCGTTCGGTATTATCTTATTGTCAGCTGCTCCATACGGAGGACCAAATTGCCCAAATAGTTCCTCTACAGACGAATAGAAATCCTCCGGATTATTAAAGTGCCTGTTAAACCATCTCTCATCTGTCATAGATTTCATGATAATTTTGATTCTATTAAACATAGAGTTGTGGAGAATAATAGACTATGATGAGTTTGAGTGATGGGCTAGACTAAAGCGGTTTTTTGGCAAAAACCGATGTATGCAAGAAATACTTTATCCCCAGATTTCATAATATATTTTGAGATTATTATAGGCTTTCTTATGGGGTGAACGTCCACTATTGGGGGGATTTCCTTTTCTGTATTGTAGTCTTCCAGCTAGTTCAGCTTAAGCTGTGGTTTTACCAGGATGTTCAGGAAATCCACATGCAACTCTCGATATGAAAACAACGGTTGCTCCTTCCCAGAAGCAAGCATTTACTCATTTTCTTTCCTCTTCTTTCTTCTATCAAACATCATTGTAGCAAAAGCTCCTACAAATCCACCTGCGATAATACCTATGATAGTTATGAACCCCCCGTAGACTCCCCAAAACTCTCTAAATTGATCGCTAATACTGTTAGGGGGCATGACTGTCACTGTTAGATTTAGTGGCCGAGTTAAATAACCAACTGTTGGATACTTTTTAGATAATTCAAACTCAGGATCTACTTTCCCTTCTCTTGCGTTAATAGATATTGGTTTTGTTAATGTAGCTGCAGAGGGCTCCCGTATTGTTACAATCAAAGGTATTGTGTAAATACCTAATGGAGTTTGTTGGGGAATAGCTATCTTAAACAAAGGTGGTTGGATTCTTTGAATAGCCACATGCACCTCACTAGAGTTAAAACCTGATCCCATATCATTATTATTAGTACCAACTGTCATGTTAATAACATCATTAGAAAAACCAGAAGTTGATTTTATCCTAGCTGGAATCAGCTGTTCTTCTCCCTGCCTTATCATTATATTGCTTGGCGATGTAGTTATTTGTAGACTGGGCGGAGGAATATTTACCCAGCTAGTAAATTGCCTAACTTCATTGGACTTAAATGACTCTGCTGAATAGAACATTACATTGTATTTGCTAGGATAATTTATAGATTCTAAACCCAATTGTAAATTAACAGAGCCTAGGAGCACATTAGGGTCAACAAGAGGTTGTGAGTAATTTATTTTTGATCCTACCAGCCTATAGCCACCTGTCGATGACAGTTGATAAATGTATGCGCTCAATTTGCCTGACACTGATTCCACATAAAA
>WJXE01000520.1 GCA_009665115.1 Nitrosopumilales archaeon | reverse complement strand
CGGCTTTAGAACTTTATGTCTGGGTATTATTGTTAGATTTATGTATCGACAAAATCGAGGTTAGACTATTATTTTCTAATTGGTCGTCATGCTCTAATCGCTTTTCATAAGGGCTATTCCGACTAACCATCTAATTCATGTTGAGCAGTTGACTTTTTCCCAGAAAAGTGTGGGAGTGGAGTCAGTGAAGTGAGTCAGGGATGGCTGCATGGTCATCAAATATACTACATACCCATCTGCGACAATATCTTCATTACAGTATCTTTGTTTCTGTCTGCGTAGGGTGGCGACTCTATATCTACCCACTCTGTATTACCTAGATTATATGAAAATAGTTTGCCACCGATAGTGCTAATGCGTCCCAATAAATCGTGAGATAAATTAAAGCCTCCTGAGTGCATCTTCGCCGATGTAGCGTGTATGTAATCAAAAATTGTGTTGTTAAATAGATATATGCCAAGCGCCTCTGGTTGCTCAAGTGTCACTACTCCCTTTTCAATAAATTGATTGATCGAGGATGTAGTAGAATTCCTAGTGTTAGCACCCTTACGATGATTGACCTTGTCTAAAATAACTCGACCCGTTTCTTCACGCCTTTGGTTTCGAACTACCACGATTCCTGTAAGTCCTCCCTTCGTCATTCTGTCTGCCTTCTCATATTCTTGTACCAAACCATCGATTCTTAGAGCACACAGGTTGTCCGCAAACCATAACAAAAAGCATCTATCTGCTCTCACATCTCTTTCAATTTCTAGAAGAGCGCCGCCTGTCCCATACTTTTTGTCTTCAATAAACGTTAAAGGTTTCCCTATCGCAGCTTCTTTGCCCTCAAAATAATTAATAATTTGTTTGCCAAAATTATCGAACTCACACAATATAATCAAACCGCTGATTTGAGAAAACTTTGCCAGATACCTCGCGACATAATGTATTACGGGCCTTCCGTTGAGTGGGATCATCGCCTTGGGAAAGTAGTCAGTGAAAGGCTTAGCTCTTGTAC
>WJXE01000519.1 GCA_009665115.1 Nitrosopumilales archaeon | reverse complement strand
TTAGGGAAGTAATTGCTTATGATATAAAGGCCTTGTATTCTGACTTCTATTTTGATATCACTACTTTTCAAATCATCAGAATCTGACCTGTTTATAACCTGTAATGAGTTTGAAAAACGCTTATGTTGATCTTCCAAAGGATAATTTCCAACATGGATTGAATCTTCAATCATCTGACATAGTTGTGAAATCTTCATAGCTATTTAATTTGCCAATTCTAAACTTTAATCTTTCGTTAAGCTCATCGTGGATGCTGCGTGTTCTCTTTATCTCTTGCCTAACATTGCTGCATGGCTTTCTTTTGAATATAGCCATTGACAAAAGAAACCTTGAAGATCATATATTGTTGATATTCTATAATGGATAAGCTTTTGTTGGATGATGTGATATGAAGATACAAGAACTGGCTCATGTAAGGGGTTGATTGGAAACCTCGATAGCAGTTGTTGCCAACCGAGCCGTTTTCTATCACATGACGCTATGGGGCTACATCATCTTACAATGCAATTTAATTTACATGCACTCTTTACATCGCGTGCCTGGAAATGTCATTGAAGATAAATTTAGAATTTATGTATGCTTTTATGTTTCAAATTGAATATAAGCCATAGCTGATAATCTAAAACTATAACATACCATGAGGAAGTTCGGGAGCTGGACCGGAAACCTATGAGGGTTCTTGGTTTTGTGTATTAACTGATAAGATAGAATCATTTATGCCAACATACTTTTCCGTAATGACAATACACCAAGCACTCCAGCAAGAATAGCAGTTGCACCTAGTACAGATAAATCCAGTGCTAGTCCTTCATTAGAACCACAAAAGATCGCCATCTGTAGAGCATGAGTGTCATAGAAGGTAGGGACAAAATGAGAAATTGTCTGAAGCCACGTTGGAAGAAAGGCAGCCACAGTTATACCACCACTAAGGAAAAAAAGATCTATAGACAGAGGGATACCGATTGCTGTAACCCTCTGGAATCGGCGCGCAGCAGCGCCTATAGC
>WJXE01000518.1 GCA_009665115.1 Nitrosopumilales archaeon | reverse complement strand
GTATATGTATGCTCTCTATGAACGATGACGAAAATGGTGTCTAACGTCTTAGGAGTGGCTCTGGCCCTGTCTATTGGCATTATGCTAGCGAGCGCAGGGAAGGAGGTACTACCATATGTATCTGAGATCCTAACTGCCAACCCTCAAATGATTGAAGACGGGGTTTAAGATGTACGCTGGTAGTATGTCATGTAGCTTCTTTTTCTGGATCGCAGCTGATGCATCTGAGAATTTGTCATATTTCTTTTTTCCTAATTTTACTGGCATGTCATGAATGGTGGAACATAATATTTGAATATGTTAGAACATTATTCAGATATGTGCTATTTGTGGCCATTCCAGAAATGGCTGACACTTTGTCCTTATTTTTTTAGTGTATCCGTATCGGTTGTTTAAACATTTCATGAACTATCGGTATCATGTCATTTATCCCGCCGTGTTCTCCTTCATAATGTGAAAGCTTGATAGCACTTGATTGTAGTGTCTGATGATACGTCTACAAGCAACTCGCAAGAAAAATTCCTGTGTAATGCATTGTGATTGCATTACAAGAGAGAGATATGAAGCTAATATTATTTAAAATTGTGTAAAAGTCGGTAGTATAGCAATGTCAAGAGAAGATGTTAACTCTATTGTAAATACTTTGCTAAAGTAATTTACTTACTGGGAGAGTAAAGTAAAAAGTAGCGCCTTTTCCATCTTTATTATTCTCAGCCCATATTCTGCCGCCATGGGCTTCAACAATACTTTTAGATATGAATAATCCCAATCCAGTACCTGTCTCTGATTTTGTAGCAAATTTTGTAAATAGTCTGGGTATAATTTCTGGATCTATTCCTTTACCAGTATCTTTGACATTAATTGTAACTGTCTTGCTATCTTGTTCCTTTTTTGTGGTTATGGAAATGATTCCCCATTCTCCTTGACTGAATTTAATAGAATTACTAATTAAATTGGATATTACTTGATTTAGCCTATTCTTATCCGCATTTACAATTATATTATTGACTCTGCTA
>WJXE01000517.1 GCA_009665115.1 Nitrosopumilales archaeon | reverse complement strand
ACATAACTAAAAAGTTTGGTAGTATCCAAGTACAAGTTGGTTGGAACGATGAACCGCCGTTAACAGGTCAACTTAACAGCGTAATATTTGACGTTAATCAGACGAGTGGCAAAACTCAGACACCTATAATTAATGCCTTGGTCAATATGAACATACTTGTAAAGTATGGTGGAGTAACGAAGTCGCTTGATTTTTTACCCTCTCCAACAACCGACGGATTATATCTTGGCAAGATGATCCCAAGTAGAGTTGGATCCTATTACGTTGTTCTCAATGGGACGATACAAGGGCAGAAGATTAGTTCCCAATTACCTCTCGATTTAGTAGACAGTAGTCAGAAACTGGCCTTCCCGGATACAGTAACTGGTTCTGGCACAGATGCTACAGTCGCAGGTGGCAGCGCTAGCAGTAGCACTAACACAAACAATATAGGACCACAGCTACAGGGTATTGTTAGCCAACTTGCTAATCAGATTGATTCGGTAAAAAGTGTGATAGGTTCCGTTGCCAAGAGCAATGCGGATACCATGAAATCGGTTCAAGATGTAAAGAGTGCAGCAGATCGATCCTACTTGATTGGAATGGTTGGTATAGGGGCAGGGATAGCTGGAATAGTTATTGCATCATTGGCACTTTCTCGAAAACGGGTAATGTAGGTTTGATACTGCAGTCCCCCTCGCCAATAACAATCAACCCTAAATTTCTATAAGCAATCGACTTATTATCGAATCTTTTTGCTGTCTCGAGTGAATAACCTGGGAATAGCGACCTTTTACTTGGATTTCTACATTTAGCTCCTTTACGCTTGTCTTTTTGGCTAGATAACTGTATATTGAGTCCATCTTTCGTGGCTGAATCTAGCACGACATCATTGCCGTCGCGTAAGTGACTGCCTAAAAAATAATGCTATTGTTTATCATCATTGAAAATAATGCCTCTTAAATCATATAATAAATTTCATTCTCATAAATTAACCTCATAAAAATCCATTTTTTTTAAGCTTCCAATACTAGTATAGAC
>WJXE01000516.1 GCA_009665115.1 Nitrosopumilales archaeon | reverse complement strand
TGCAACCCTTCTACTTTTTATTTATTTATTTATTTATTTATTTGTTTTTACTCTTATTAATTTCGGCTTCAATGGCAATCCTCAACTCGTCATCGTTCTTGTTCGTATAATCAATTCCAAGAGTCTCGGCAATTGCTTCTAGTTTTTCCCTTCCTACAACACTTGTGTCTTGGTTTCTAATCTGTTGAAGCTCCCTTCTTGCCTCAATTCTAGCCTTCTCGTATTCTGTTGTCGCCTTCCCAAAAGACTTGGCAAGTTCAGGGATCTTCTTGACTCCAAAAATGAGAATTACCCCAATAAGGATGATGATTATCACCTCCACGCTGTTGACTATAGCCATCATAAGCGTCGTTAATTCTAAAAACATCATGTAGATTTATATTGATAACATTGATGATTTAAGTATTAATTCTTTATGTAATTTAGAAGCCTATGGACTTGACGATCCTATACTCCTTCTCTTCTCCTTTCTCTCAATTGCCATAATTCCAACTATCATAGGCACTCCAACACCACTTCCATCGGGCATTATTATAGCACCGAAAATCACCAAAATAATAATAGCATACCGAAAGTTATGTCTACAAAATTTAGCACCAATCAACGCAATATACACATTGCAAACACGACAATAGGAAGCTCAAACGCAATTCCAAAGCCCAGAAAGAGTTGTAGTACAAATGATATAAAATCATTGATTATTAAGAAAGGTTTCTACGCCGATAGCCTGCCCGTACTTGTAGAGCAAATTAAGCGCGATTGAATCACTGCAATTTATGAGAAGGCAATAGCAGCCACGAACAATGAGATCGGAGGAGAAATAGACTTATTATTTCTGCTCCCTTTGGTTGTTTGTCAAATGCAGAGGAAATAAACCATATATCTACCTGATTATTATCTGCACGGAGGTTATATACCAATCAACATAGAAACATGTAGCTGAGCAATGAAAGCTTGCTTGGCGAAAGGAGCATGGCCTGTATAGATGAAGTAATTTGCATGGCAAAATTATGAAATACGTCTAGG
>WJXE01000515.1 GCA_009665115.1 Nitrosopumilales archaeon | reverse complement strand
GAAGAATATATGCAGAAAACAAAGAAATGACCAAATAGTAAGGTAAATATAGGAAATACAATACATAGCAAGATTAACCAACACATATCAGCCAAACGATAGGGAACCCCCATATCATGCGGGACAATTTATCCAACTTGTTCTGCACGATAGGGGAATTGGCTCTATCTGTTGTTACATTTTAACTACTAAAAAAATACTGAAAAAAGATTTAACCAGTCCTTTAATATTGAGCTGATATAGATTAACCAACACATACCAGCCAAAAGATAGAGAACCTCCGTACCATGCGACACAATTTGTTCTAGCTGCACGATAGGAGTATTGGCTCTATCGGTTATATTAAAAATTCGAGAACACACACATTTTCTAAGCCAGATTTGATCTACCCGCACCTTCTATTTTTAGAAATGCGTATTTAACAGCGTTCACTATGATCCTTTGTCGATATGTTCGTAAAAATAGAATCTGTAACTGAGCGACTTGTCAAGGTGACTATTTTAGATATCGATAACTACGGTGCCCTAATTCCACTAGGGTTAAAAGAATTCCAGGTGGATGACTACGCTGTGCTTCAAACTTTAAAAAATTCTACTCACGCTGCTATTTTTACTGGAGATGATGACAAGATAATAATCCTGGCGAGTGGTTTGAGTAAGGATGAACTTGACAAGGAAAAAACGAAAACAATCAACGCAGTAGATAGAAAGAAGGAGAAGGATTATCATTAGTTATTCTTAAAAATTAGTATCTCCCAATTTCTATTGAGCGTGCAAGCATTCGTTCCTAACCCTGCTCGAAGCGCCTCATGTCGTCTTTTTCCTAATTCCGCAGCTACTTCAGTGGCTTTTTCCTTCGTTGTCGATCGCTACCATTGTAACAAATGCAGTTGCAGCTCATGAATGATGATCAAGATCTTCAGCTTCCATACTAACTTCAAGTTCATTCGAAGATCGCTTCACATAGTTCAATATACCTTTGAAGATCGCTTCACATAGTTCAATATACCTTTGAAGATTAGTGCATTGCTTATGAA
>WJXE01000514.1 GCA_009665115.1 Nitrosopumilales archaeon | reverse complement strand
TTGTCCCAACATTTTCTACATAACTGGCCTTCAATATTCCATTTTGGTTTTGGATTGTAACGAATAAACGCCAATCTATTACTACACGTTGTACAATAGTTCAGCTTTTTCTCGTAGTCTAGGGCTTTCTTTTCATAACAACTTTTGCACAGTATACTCTCGCGCTCCATATTCCATTGCCAGCTTGGTTTATTCTTATCCGTTTCAAGCAAGAGCTCCTTTTTACAGAGATTGCAAATGTCAGGGGCCTCTTCAAGCTTTGTCTTCTCTTCTTGTTGTCTTAGAATAAATTCCTTAGTCATTTCCATATGACATCCACTACAAAAGAACCCTTCGACCTTCCATTCGGGTCGAGGCTTGTATTTATGACTTAACATTTTATCACAATTACTGCACCGGAGGATCTCTTTCTTCCTAAACAGATGCAAATTTGTTACCTGGTAGAGATATTGTTATTTTCGATACTAAAAACCTACTCAACAAAAATTAGCCCGAGATATTTGATCGGTGTCTCTCCCTCTCTTGTCTACGTTACCTGTAAGTTTGCAGTCATTATCGGAGACTTTTGGTAACACACATAAGATTACTATTCAGGCTCTGTTAACATGACAATATTTTAATAAAACTGTTGTTCATTCGACTTTAGATATTAGATTATGAAGAAGATCGAAGCGGTCTTCCCACCTGGGAGACTTGACAAAGCGTTCGCGGCTCTGGAGAAGGAAGAGATTGGGGGTTTAACTTACTTCGAATCAAAAGGCAGGGGACAGCTCGCTAGACCTCAGATTGTATCTGGGAGAGGAACTTCAACTTTTACCCCAGAATTTAATGCAAACTCGACTATGGTCGTTGTGGTAAAAGACTCTGTCGTTGACAGAGTTGTGAATAAAATCCTTGAGGTAACAAGTACAGGCCTGGCAGGCGAGGGAAAAATCTTCGTATCGGAGGTAGACGATGCGGTAGATATTGGATCGAAGGCTCGTGGTGAATCAGCTATTTAGATGGTTATCTTGCACACCTTACTCTCCTCGGACGATAC
>WJXE01000513.1 GCA_009665115.1 Nitrosopumilales archaeon | reverse complement strand
TGGATACAGCGTATATCTAGAATATCAAACTTTATAACCCTCATGTATTGATTATCGAAGAGATTTGAGATTAATGTAGACCAAAAAGAATTTAGCCAGCTTACATATGCGGCTGTGATCAAAACATTCGCATTGGCCATACCCAAATGACGTCCAATCTTGTATAGGTAGAGGGTTATCGAAAGGCCGCTACAAGCAGGTCACTTAAAGACTTGGATGTATTCAAAAACAAGTGCATCAGAGTCACCTGCCTGCGGCGGCCGTATTCTAACCAAAATCATATCAATTATATGTTTACATTGCGGCTAATGTGATTACAGAAGAGATCGATATCAGATGATAATAGAAGAGAAATAAGGCTGCTACTTAAAAAGAAAGATATGATCCCTACCGAAAAGTGTAACTTAGCGAAATCCTGTCTTCATTGCTTTTCAACAGGACCGATCAAATTATTATAACTGAACTGACTGGAGAAAATAGGATAAGAATAATAATAAAATTAAGGTTAAAAAATTTTCAGAGCCTTATTAAATATTCTTCCTGCCGTTGATACACAAACTATCTTATGACTCTAATTGGGAAGCACGTCATACCTGGTACTCACCTGCCTCAGAATATGTATCTATCGTGCTTCAACCTTGTCCAAGAGCTAGAAAAGCTTCTATGACTGCATAAAGTGTGCACGTAGAAATATGTTCTATTGGCATAAAACACACCGTGAAGATAAACTCTCGCTATGAGTATAAAAATAGTTTAGATAACTTACACTCTTTATGTCTTAGAATTGAAAATATTCTATCTAAACTAGTGAGAATATTCTGTCAAAGAAAACATGAAAAACAACAATCCATCAAAGGTCATATTCTATTGAAGTTGCTGTTGACATACTCGTCATTTGAGGGTAGTAGCGGGAGCTATCATCAATTCCCTACCATGATGACCGAGTAACTTTTTTCTTTGTATACGAGAAATCCGCCACTTAAAATCATCTCTCTTATAGAAACAGAACCCTTTTGCTCTTATATCAGATGTTCGTTGCA
>WJXE01000512.1 GCA_009665115.1 Nitrosopumilales archaeon | reverse complement strand
GATTGAAGAAGATAATGATCGTATATTGGGTGCGCAAATATTGGGTCCACATGCTGAGGAAGTTATCAATATCTTTGCCATAGCTATACGATTAGGACTCAAAGCTGGAGAGATCAAACAAGCTATCTTTTCCTATCCAACAAACTCATCTGACATCAGCTATATGTTATAGTCAAAGTGATTGGAACAATACGAGAAATAATTTAGCCCACCACCACATATCTATCCAAACGCCATTGCAAGTAATCGTAACACTCTATATCTGGGGCTTACCGTGCACAAACGGTAGTATGTATTTTCCTTCCTTCCTTTCTGTGGGAAGAAAATAATTAGTAAGGAGCAAGGAAAGGTAATTGAAGAACTAATCGATGGTACAAATTATAGCTTCGATAATCTTGATTGTGTACTAACGTTCAAAAAATTTCAAGCAGTACATGGAAGGAATTTGTTTAGTAGTTGTTAAGGCCGACCATGAAAGCTCCTCTAACAAGGGTAACATTTCAAAAAACTTGATTTGTTGTCATACGAGGTACAGGGAAGTGTGTGATCTGGGTCTTGAATCTGTTCAATACGTATACGCAAGCTAGTTTAACACTTTCCCCCTAGTTCTCGGTTTTCTACTTCATTGTGAAACAACGTGTTCAGCTAACCATAAGAGAGACGCCTAAAATATGATTTGGTTTCAACAGCTCTTTTAACAAAGATAATATTTCAAAAAACTTGATTCGTTGTGGTACTGGGTGAGGGATGTGTGTGCTCTGAGTCTTCAATGTCTTCGCCGCACAGCTTTCCTATACTCGACTTTCTCTTATACTAGTGGATAGAAAAAATGTTCACTTCTTTGGGTTTCGTGATATTTACGTTGTACGATTCAGGAATATGGGTAACAGTAACACCGTATAGCGCAGTCCTAAATGTTTTTACTGTTGATAGTTATTTGAGAGTCTATGAATCACATTAGGGGACCAGACGTCGGAGCAGTCTTCGAACGGGCATCACATGACTGACACACCGCCGCGAACGCCCCTTCCACGGCCTACGGC
>WJXE01000511.1 GCA_009665115.1 Nitrosopumilales archaeon | reverse complement strand
CCATATGGAAACCAATATCCCTATCCTTCCCCTCAATATGGAAACCCTTATCCATATCAAAATCAACCACCTGTAGCTAATGCCGGTCCCAGTCAAGTAGTGAGCCCGGGTGCATTTGTAGTACTTAATGGTGCTGGAAGTTATGATCCAAATGGCGGTTTCATAATATCATATCAGTGGCAACAGATAGCTGGAGCGGTTGCAGTTCCGCTAGCTGGTGCTAATACTATTACTGCAACATTTACAGCTCCTTTTGTTACAGGTGGGACTACACTGACATTTAGATTGACAGTGACGAATAATCTCGGAGCCTCTTCCTCTAGTTCAGTGAATATATTAGTCACTGGAAATAACATTAATCAGCGACCGATAGCTATCGCAACTCCCCAATCTCAAATAGTAAGCCGAGGTTCCCTTGTTACATTGGACGGTACAGGAAGTTTTGATCCTAGCGGAAATAGTATAGTATTTTATTCATGGGTGCAAACATCTGGAATAACGGTAGCATTGAGTGGGGTAAATACTGCTACGCCAACATTTACAGCTCCATCTATTTCATTTGGCACCACACTAACTTTTAGCCTGAGAGTTACAAATAGCGCCGGAGTACAGTCCATAGTTACGCCACAGTCAACAGTATCTGTTATTGTTAGATAGTTGAAAGTTTTCCGAATAATGATAGGAACGGATCAAAGTGTAAAGATACAATTGATCTTCACAATTTCGACCTGTTAGCTTTGCGGATGGTCAGTTACGGTGACGGGTCATCGTTCGCTTGAGCATTACTTCTCTCAATTGATCGGAGGCGAATTGACGCAGGTAGACATACTGATTCACTCATCTTCAATTAATGGACAGCTGCAAACAATATTTCAATTTAAGGAGATCGATTAACCGTGCAATCTGCATTTCCAGTAAAAGTTCCACTCTCGCCGTCATTTGCATTTAGCTCAATTGTTACACTTTGCCCACCTTGTCCACTAATGGTAGCTGTGGTCTGAATATTACTACTAGTACTACTATTTCCACAAATCTTGTTGGCTATTTCCGTGCCACTAAGGCTGTAATGATC
>WJXE01000052.1 GCA_009665115.1 Nitrosopumilales archaeon | reverse complement strand
GTATAAAAGTCTGTATTGTCGTACAGATTGACAAAGACTGTTAGTTTCTCCCCTGATGAGCGGCTACTTTAATGCAAGTAGTGCTGAATCTAACAGTCGATTGAGCCGAGATTGAGCTATTGATAGGATATGAGGGTAGAATTTGAATTTTCACTTGGTTTTTGATGCTACTTGCCAATTTTGAATACCTAGGCTTACATTAAATGATGATTTCTGTTCTTCTGTCTTGGGATCCACTACGAACTGGTTGTACATTCGATTAACATGGTCTTAAATCTTGTTTTTCATTACCCTGGTCTTTTGACACGGTTTTTTGTGGTGTACTGCCATGTGGAGGTCCTAATTCTGTAAAATCTATTCCAACATTATTACTCACTAATGGATAAAATCGATAATTGAAACTTATGATATTAGGTTTAGTACGTCATTTTTTTACCCACCCTGGTCGATTGGGTAGGGTAAATCTACCTCCGTAGAACAATGTTCGATAACATCAAAAACAGTTTATCGTATGCTCATACGTAACATTCCTTTTTAAAACTTATTGCAAAAAAGTACTGAAATTAATGTTGTACCCTCCCGGGAGGGTACGGCCTATCATGTGTACAAAGACAAACTATATCAAGTTGGCTGCTCCAAGTGCAAATAACTTTGAAGACTGATGTTAATGATGCTGAACAGTTGCTGTTTGACGGAAACTAGCGTAGTAGCGCACAGGATGTCGAATTATTCCCTGCCAGGGATTGAATTAGAAATCAACAAGGGATAAGCCGTCTGCCTCTCGGGAGGCAGTTGCATAGGTTAAAGTACGTAGCTAAGTGATGCTAATTCGATCAACAATAAGTCATTAAGGCGAAAGTCCACCAGCAAATCGTTATCAATAAACGCTCTTGCGCGTGATTTTGGTATTCTGTACTGATTCTCTGCATCTCTCAGGATTATCAATGAGTCCTCATCTACTGCGATGATATTTCCTATTTCGTGTAAGTCACTGGAAATTACCCTTCTGTTCATCAGTCTGTCCCGCTCGAATAGCAATTGTTCTGGATCCATGTAGACCAGAATAAGATCACCTTTTCCAGATATACTTTTGTAAGCAGCGTTTATGATAAATAATAAATAGTTTTTACAATGCAAATTTGGCACAATCGCATAGAAATTACTACATAGTATCATACCCTCCATGATTGGAAATTTCCGACAGCCCTAGTCACATGCACAAAGCCAACAAAACAACGTGAGATCCGAATTACCAGAACGAGTTCCACTGCTTATACTAATTCCACCTGTAACCAAACTGAAGAGCAACCAGACGATTTAATTTGATTTATCCTATATCGTCTGTGAAAGTCGTATTTGTTTGGGAACCACGACATTAGTTACAATTTATATGGTTCAAATATTTACCAACATGGAATTGAAATATTTTCTCAGCCTAGAATTTACTTCTGCTTTTGTAGTGGTCAATGTGTTATTAATTGCTATGGCTAATAGCTTCTCTCTAAATACCGTTTATAGTCAGCCCTATAGTAGTAACACAACAACACAATCATGGATAGATAATTTAAACAATATCAAAGTTCAATTTACGTACATACCAGATAAACCCACGATCGATACACCTACTGAGCTTAAGTTTAGTGTGCAGAATCTACATACTGACGATCCTGTGAAGAACTTGTTGGCAAGAGTCGTCATAACAAGTAGTAGTAGCGGCCAACAGAGAATTTTCAAATTTGCGAATATAACAGTTCCTGATGGTAAATTCTCTGTAAAGTATTTGTTTCCCGATTCAGGCATATATCAAGTTATTTATAACACAGGTTCAAAAAATAATTTTTCAAGCTTGGGATCGTTCAAGGTTTTGGTTCCACTCCAAGCAGCATCCAGTATTTCGAATCCATTTGGCCTGTCTCCCAGCATTATTATTGCCATAACAATAATAATAATTGCTGCTGTCGCAGCCGAAGCATACTTTATAATCATCAAGAGAAGAGAGAAGATAAAATACAATTTATGAGCACTTCGGAAAGTCAATGAAAATTACAATAAAGATGTCAGGGGTAAACGACAACCTTTTCGAGATGTGAATTATCATTCATCTATCTATTTGAGTATTTTTTCTATTTTTTCTTATTCCAACAACATGTTGGCCAACATCTAGTTAGCGGTAGCTTATTCAAAAGGGATCGTCGCGTACGAACCATACTGACTGATGGATAATTAAAGTTCCAACAATTATTCTAAACCATAAACGAGATTGGAACATAAAACACCTGCGAAAAAGGCTGACACAGAAGCAGAGAATAAATGGAAAAACCGTAATCGAAAGTGCAAGCAAGAAGTGACTAATCTTAAGAATTGATCGGAATCTAATCCATCAAATTATCTAGATTTGCTTAAGAAATGATGTGTCGGTCAAAAAAGATCTTGCATGTTCAAATACCGAATATATAACAACTGCCGCTCTCGATCTTGAAGAATAAACCTCGGCGCGGCATTTTACCTCCATACTCTGCCAATTTACAATTGTCCCAGAGTGGTCGACATATTGTTAAAGTTAAACCAAGCTACTCCTAAGTACTGGATTCCTTTCCACGCAATGACCTGATTGAGCCTGGCGCATATCATTCGAGGTGTACAGAACACTAGCTACCTGCTCCCGCCTATTGTAAACTTTGCTTTCATAAATGGATGGAGTGTACAAAAGTAATCATAGGTTTTCTCAGTTAATTTCGCAGTATTAAGAGCAAATGTCTTTTTTGGCATGATAAGGGAGGAGTCGAAGGACTTGCCACTGTCTGTAAAGCTTGTCACGGTATGAGGAACGTTATCGTTATTAGTCCAAATTATACCTCCTCCTTTAGCGACATTCAGGACTTTGGGGTCAAAATTCGGGTTACCTTTGGCAGAAGCACCGGGTAAAATAGTTACCCTCGTTATAGGTGCTCCTTTTGATAATGTTACATTTGTAGCGGTAGCGTTGTGAGCAGTACTGCCTGTCCCATTTTGTCCAGCCAGAGCAGAAGACTTTGGAGCCACCACTCCCAAAGCATAAAACGTGGAACCTCCCACTATTGCAACGCCAATAAGAATAATTCCTAGATTCCTGAGATATGGTGTCTTCTTGTACGATGCTAGTGCAAGAATTGATACAGGAATAAAAATTATCATCATCAGTACAATGTATGCATAGATGCTTGGAACTCGAGCACTCACCGTTATGGCAGCGGCAATGCCGAATGTTACTAGAAAGCCTAGAACAATAAAAGTCGCCGACTTAGCTCGAGGACTTGAAGGAAAACCATCCTTGAATAGACCTTGTACCAAAAAAATCAGCCCTATAAACATAGCCAAAAGCGATACTGCGTGCATCCCTTCTAGAAAAGTAGCAGCAATTCCAGCAAGAGAAAGCCCAACACCTGCTATTCCTAAAGCAGTAAGACCTATTCCCGGCATCAGTAAGTCCCAGTCAGTCATGCTATATCAGTTAACTTGTATATCAAAAATATTATAATGTTTCGTGCGCATTCCTGCTATGCTGATATGAGGCGCTATAATGAATTCCTTGTGATTTTTCGTTTGTTAATAGAGCACGATTCTTTATCATCTCTCTGGGAACCTTGCTGAACTTTTTCAACGAGCTCTCTTTTTTTGGGCTCATATACCTCAGATACTCCAGATGGATGGTTAATTTCTCTATAGGTTTCTTCTATTTCTCAGTGATACTTGGCTTCCATCAAACCAATAATCTAGAAATTAGATTATTTGCTTGCTTTTATATTCATTTAGAAGTGATTACAATTAGGGTTTTCATGGTTAGCTACTATACAAAAACGAATGTTATTATTGCTTATTACGCTGCACGAATGATTCTTTTAATATCGATGAGTTATACAATTAAATATCTTATAAATTCACAAATATTAGTTGATGAATTCATCAAAGGGTTCTTTCTTTTTTATTGGCCTTCTAATCAGTTCTACTGTTTTCTCTTCAATTCTATTAACTGTTTGGACAAAACCAGCTTTGGGGGATGGGTTAACTCAGGAACAGTTAACGGCCTCCTTAGGAAATAGGAAGGCTGATCTTCTCATTAAAATGATTCCCCCTGTGGTCACAACAGAAACGTTACAAAATGGACAAAAACCTGTTGTGGAATTCAGGTTATTTGATTCGAACACAAATAAATCCTTTAGCCACGTAACTTATTATATCATTATAGAAAAGGACGGTAAACGTCTACTTGCAGACCTGTTCCATGACCATAATGGTGATTTAAGAATTCAAATTAATCCAAGTAACTTGAGTCAAGTATCCATTAGTGGACAACAAGATCCTCTTCTCGGCGCATACATAGGAACTTCAGATAGTCCTGTAATTGCCTCAGGCCCTATATTTATAAATGGCGGACTATATCATTTTATAGTAAGGATAGCGACAGTAGATTCTGACAGCACTTTGCTACCTGATAATCAAGAACCAATTTATGATAGTTGGTTGAGTATAGGAAATACCGTAAATCAGCAAATAGATCTCAATGGTAAACAGATCCCTATCAAAGTCATATCTTACTATGACAAATTAAACAGCTTTACATTCGATGCTAAGAATATGCAGATGCAATTTAATATGCCTTTCAATTGGAATGTGAGCAGAATCAATAACACCAACATTTTCGTCCACGAAGAAGTATATGTACCGAACCCAACTCCTTTCACTGCAAACAAATCATTCGCCGGAACAGTGAGTGGAATCGATGTTTCAAAAGACCTGATGTTGGATAATAGTAACCCAAATAGAGACGTAATTCATGTTATGATACCTAAGAACGATTTAGTCGGAATAGCAAACCAAGTTAACAAGAACACACAGGCATCTAACGGATTAATGAAATTTACCTTACAACCAGCCAAGGGGCCCATGTCTTCTATGTCTGGCTCTATGTCCTCAATGTCTGGCTCTAACTCCTCCATGTCTTCTATGTCCTCAATGTCTGGCTCTAACTCCTCCATGTCTCCAGCTGGTACTATTGGTTCTAATGCAACAACTGTTTCAATTGTCAAAGGCGCTTCGAATCCTAGCACTCAAAAACCTTACAATCCTTCACCACTTAATGTTGCAGTAGGCAGAACTGTTTTATGGATAAATAATGATAATACTGCTCACACAGTGACTGAGGGAAATCCTTCAGGTAATACACCATCAAACGGATTTGATTCTGGAATACTTAGTCCTGGACAGACATTCAAGCATGCTTTTGATAAACCAGGAACAGTTGGCTACTTTTGCAGGCTTCACCCATTCATGTTGGGACAAGTAATGGTAAAGTAAGGATTTGATAGCTTGAATACTTGTTTGAAAGATCCTTTGGGTTCTACATCCAGTGGGTAATGATACACTTCCCCTCGACAGCTTGATCTCCGGGAACCCTATCTACCTTTTGGATCATTTTGCAGACTTCAGATAACTCCTACTGCGTTAGTAAAATTTATTTTATTAATCGCATTGTTCAAAGAATTGATAATAGCTGGTGTTGGACTGCTAACAGAATTCAACTGATTCATATTTCCTTTAGAACTTGTTTGTACTATTGCCGTATAATCATGCAAACAGGTTGCGCTTAAGAATGTAGCAAATTTAGCAAGTGCATTGGGAAGAGCAGGCGGTTCGCTCCGGAATTTCCATAGATAGATAATTATATATCCCAAGCTCTCGACCAAGTTTGTTCCGGTCTTCAAGAACCCAAGAAAGCTTTAGAAGATGCCGGTGTAAAGTCTGCAAAAGCGTTGGGATGATATCTCGCCAGTTGAACGAAACGTCATTTTGGTCATATTTCCTCCGTTGTCTGAATTCTTATATGCTTTATCAGGGAATTCATTATTGTATAACATTTGCGGGCCTTCAAAGATACCTTCGTTGTGAATTGTCCTATAGATAGAGTTTGGGAATTTTTCACAGATATCAAACATCTCGAAATAATAACCCCAAAAGAGATAGAACTCAAAATTACTAATGTCACAAGCCAAAAGCTTACTCAAGGATCAGAAATTTGGGTAGAAGGTAAAATAACAATGATGCTTTCCAAAAGAAGTAAGTGGCATTCTATGATAACTTCGTTTTCAGTATCTCCACAGCAACGTCAGTATGTAGATGAAATGCTAACTGGTCCATTCGAAAAATGGAGACATTTGCACAAATTCTATGATGTCAATAACAATAACAACCAAAAACAAACGCAAGTGGTAGATAAGATTGATTTTGAACTACGGTATGGTAGAATAGGAAGGTTATTTGATGATTATGCATATAAAAGTCTTCAGAAACTCTTTTGTCACAGAAAAATAGCTACAATTAGAGTTCTAGAAAATAACATATAGACACTAATGTTCTTCCTTATGCTCGTTAAAAAGTACTTTGAAATAACATTCAAAAAAACCGGTCTAGACCCAGAGGAAAGCAGACAAACATAAAATAGAAATCCAAGTTATAAGTTCTTATTACTTTCTGTTTTGCGATGCTATATGATTACCAGCAGAATCAAACATTCTATGAGGGTTCCAGATCGACAAATCGCGCCTAGTTAAGCCTATTTATTCAGATTAGAAACGCCTATAAAATTGTTAGACATATTCCTTAATTATCACAATCCCCTAACAGTTTATCAAATGGCTGATTGTCCCCTATGCACAGGTGCGAGAGGTATCAATAAAAAAGAAGAATTTATTGAGCATTTAGATAGCCACCAAGAAATGGCGATGAACCATGACATGATGTTCAGAAAGTTTAAGGAATACGTATTAACTCACGAAAACTTTACGGAATGAGACTAAAATACCGGAATGTCATAGTTTAAATGTACTATTTGGTGGTAGTAGACATGACCTTAAATGTTTAAACAAATAAGGTACATTTAGCTAACCCTTATGATGTAGGGGGGGTTATCATACATTACAAGTATGGTTTAACGCTCCGTACTCCTTCATGGTATTTGCATTTTTCTTCCTGATATTCCACTTGCGATGATCTCAATTCCTAATATTAACAGTGCTATTCCTAATATTAAAGACACGAGAATGGATACAAAAATTGCACCATAGAGAGGAGATGCCATTATCAACCCAGATAAAGCAATAGCTATAATCCCTGCACCGATGCTAAATCCTCTTGCCCAACCACGACTTTGTTTGTCTACTACTCCACGTATTATACGTGCGATACCAACAAACAGTAAAGCAATTGCCAATAAAATTATCACGAACACAGCTGTATGAACAGGATATCCTACAGCTATAGAACCGAAGATGAGAGATAGGACGCCAAGTCCTACGGTACCCCACCGTGATTTGTTCGCGCCCAGCCCAAATATTCCAGTTATAATTTCAAATATTCCAAGAACGATCAAGGTTATACCTAGTATGTATATTATTGAGAACAGTGTTATCCCTGGATGTACTATAACTATTATTGATAATATGATGGCTATGGCACCTAGACCAATTTGCACTGCCCGCATCCAACCGGGAGATCTTGATTTGTTCATTGATATACTAAGATAATAGCATCTATATTAATAATTGAAAAATGATTTCTGAATTCGTCTTACATCGGATGTTAAACTAGTTTTGCACCAGTGCATGACAATATAGATTAGGTCTCAATAAGCAAAAGGAGACGAGAGAATAAGTTTCTTGGTTATTTCCGCGCCCAGAATGCAACTCGCTTGACAGGATGTATGTTGGAGCCGTATTTGCGAGTGAGGCTTATCCTGAGGAGTTGTTTTTCGTTTTATTTATCTTCACGTTGCGAAGCTAAATCATTGTTACAAATATTCAAATGTCCTTATCATTAACTGGAATTCTATCCACGTGAACTTATCGATCGATGTAAACTTGAATTTGATCTTAAGGCAACTTTAGAAAGTATGGCTAAATAAAACCTGTTCCGAATGCACCTCTAAACTTTTTGAAGATTAATACACAATAATATGCATTTCAAAACAATAGATATAGTATTCTGTATATACTATATGACAGGAAAAGTGAGATTTGTAGCGGCCAAAAACCAAAAATCTGGTCCCGTTTAACGTAGTTACAGGTCTAGTACTTTGGTTTGTTTGCACTCAAAACCGAAAAGTTCTAAGAGATCACACTGTCTTAACTTGTACAAGTCTCAAGTCATAAATCATGGTTTTCTTAAAAAATAGGCTTTCTAGATCTCTCCTCTTGATCATTACACCACTTGTTTTATCCGCTTATATTCATCTTTGGAATCCTATAGGCTTTCCTTCCCTATATTTTGATGAGGGAATATACATGAGAAGAGCTATTAATATGTTGGAGACTCATAGCCCTCAAGAAGATCCGTACTTTTATGATCATCCATATTTTGGACAAATTTTTTTAGCCGGTATATTCTGGATGACTGGTTATCCTAGCTCACTACATCCTTCTGTAAATAGCATACAGTCTATAGAGAAGCTATATTTATTTCCAAGAATATTAATGGGAGTACTTGCCATAATTGATACTCTTCTAGTCTATAAGATATCAGAACGGCGCTACAGTAGGAATGTGGCATTTATCGCATCTACTCTATTTGCAGTGATGCCAATAACGTCGTTACTAATGCGGGTATTGCTGGATGGAATCCAGTTACCCTTTTTTTTAGCTTCCGTATTTTTTGCAGATCGTGTCAATATCAACGACTTTAAAAATAATAGAAGATTTGTTATTACTCTAGTTTCAGGCGCTCTTCTTGGATTAGCCATATTCACGAAGATCCCGGTGTTTACTATGGTTTTATTGGTAGGATTCCAAGTTTTTACCAATAATAAAAATAGCTTCAAGGTACTTGGCATATGGTTAATTCCGGTTATACTGATACCGATGATCTGGCCAGTCTATGCAATATCGATTGGCCATCTTAATGATTGGTTAATGGGTGTTTATTACCAAACTCATAGAGAAGCTCAAACATTTTTTGCCTCACTAAATCTCTTTTTTAAAGCTGATCCGGTTTTGTTTATTGTTGGTACAGCAGGCTTAGTCTTTGCAGCTATAAGAAGAGATTACTTTCTTCTGTTATGGGCTATTCCTTTCTTGATGGCTCTTTACTTTGTAGGGTGGGTCCTGATATATCATTTCATCCCGCTATTACCAATATTATGTATTGCAGGAGCCAGATTGCTTCTGGAAATTCCAAATAGAATCAGATTTAAGAGTATCGCTAGGATATCGCTCTCTGTTATTGTTGCTGGAATACTGATTTTTGGAATAACCACGACTATCTTACTGATAACATCCAACGTCAACTCTTTTTATTTCGAAGGAGCTTTATTTCTTACACAGTATTTAGAGGATAACAATGTTAGTTTCAAGAAAAATAATCTCACTATAATTTCAGATGCTTTTTATTTGTGGATACCGCAACATGTATTCCATTTACCTGGCACTTACAAAACATTTTTTGACAGCACATTATCTAGAACCCAACTGAGCCTTCTAATAGTCGATGCAGGATTTATGGAAGTCATGCACGAACATAATAAGCAAGGTATGCTTTTGCACACCATTTATGACACCAATAATACAAAAAAGATAGCAATGTTCGGGGAAAATCACTATAACCAGAATATGTCAATATATCTTTATGAGCCAAAAGCTTCTAATTCACATTAAAAGGTCTAGCTCCTCGACAAGTGATTCGTTAACAGTGGAAACCCTGTTCAACAAAACCGTTGTCATTACTCGCTCTGAATAAAGGCATGAGAGTTCCAGGCTAGTTCGTCCACCATGTTACGT
>WJXE01000510.1 GCA_009665115.1 Nitrosopumilales archaeon | reverse complement strand
CTGGTCGGTGACGTGTTAGATGTTTACAAACTTGATATGGGCAAGCTAACTCTATCAAAACAAGATGTCGATATTGCAGAATTGATAAATAGAACAATTTCTGACCTGACCCCGATCACCCTCGAAAAGCAGATCGATCTCAAATCAGATATTAGAACTACAAAGGAAGATGTTGTTTTTTGCGATCCGAAAAGAATTGAGCAGGTTCTATGGAACTTGGTGAAAAATTCAGTTGATTTTGTTCCTGAAAAAGGCGGCCGAATAGTAATTAGAATAGAGAAAGAGCCGAATTCAAACTCACACTTTATTTTTACAGTAGAAGATAATGGTATTGGCATTACATCAGTCGAGAGACATAACCTCTTCAATAAATTTTATCAAGCTGATACCAGCTTTAGTAGAAAGCATGGTGGTACAGGACTGGGACTGGCAATATCCAGAGGTATTGTTGAAGCTCATGGTGGCAAGATATGGGTTGATGATAGCTACATTAATGGCGCCTCATTCAAGTTTACAATCCCTAGCGGACAAGGTCTGAATGAAACCTAGCATCAAGGTTCTATGCTAAGTTTGTTGTTTGGATGAATCTTTCTCTATATGTCAAAGTTGTCATTGTTTTTTCTTTTTTATGATAATCTACTGACGAGATATGATACCCATATCCAGCAGGACGAAGGATGTTACCTTACTTTCCAAGAATACACTTCCAGAGGCAAGTCATAGACCACTTCTCCATTCAAAGTCATTCTGAAATTTTATTGGTCCTGCATCTCCATGCATGATTGTTGTGGGATACACATTCTGGCGAAACAATATAGTTATCTAGAATAAATGTATTGAGTCACATTCCTTCCCTCTTTCTGTTGAAGCTAGTTCTCGGGTTGATAGGGGCTTCTCGGTTAATTCATTTCCATCATTATGACATCTTGTCCGCTAACTTTAGCTTTAGTCTAGTAGACAAACGGCTACCAGACTACTAATATTATTAATACTACTACATAACAACCTTGTTCGATGACCTTACCAACACCTCCTAACTGGCGAGAATTAGGGTTATAATCCTGTGTGATGGTCCATACAATGTGG
>WJXE01000509.1 GCA_009665115.1 Nitrosopumilales archaeon | reverse complement strand
ACATAGCACTGAGAAATAGCCTTCCTGCAAACCATGTCTGTGGTATAAAATATTTGAGAAAGAGTGGTTCATTTATTAAATTATAAGATACTATAACATGCAGCAAATCAATTGAAGCATTAGCGAGAAATCCTATTCCAAGGAAGAGACTGAATTTATCATTTAAAGTACGATAACGCGATATGTAGTAGAATGAAAGTATTGTAGCGAGTATCACAGCAAACATCTCAATATAAAAATGATGTATTTCAGATAGTACCCAAGTATTAGCATTAATAGATAGAATTGCTATTATCGAAAGAGGAATGGATGGTACAAGTGTATATTTTATTAGAGTTTCATTTTTGGAAAAGAATGAAGAAAAGGAATTAGAGCTCTGTGATGATCCTGACGTTTGCCTATTCTTCCTCCTTCTTCGGAATATCTTGTGCGATGAAAGATGGTGATAGCGTAGTTATTATCCAATCTAAAGACAAGCGAACAAGATTTGGCTCTTTATATGTCACATCAATTTACCTCTACGCTATTACAATTTCATACTACTCCATAGTTCGCTATAAAAATATCGATAATATCAGCATAGTGAAGGTTATTGGACTTAATTAGGGTCGCGTCAAACTATTCAATATAGCTTTCGAATTCATCTAAATGAAGATTGTAGTTAAAGTTATTTTTAGAATAGACTGCAAAAGTAAGATCGCTATAACGAGGATCTATTGCCTAAGAATATTCCATCGTAAAATAGGATTGATTTCTAAAATATGAAAAGAGAATAAGGAGTATCCACGATAACTAGGGGGAATTCCTGTATCCCTGCTATATTTTTCGAATAGTAGTCTATACACATTTACTGATTACCTCTTCCTGACACTTCGCATCTTGTGATAGGTTGATTACAACATGAGAAATGCAGTTCAATTGTCAATATTTATGTTCTAGTTATTCTACTTGTCTTTCTTTCCTTTATTGTATTCTCATCTTTGCCAAAGGGATGTCCTCCAAAACCATGTCGCATTAGTGCAATTGATTTATAGGCATCACTATCTTTGCTCCTAGACTTGAAAAGCTCCATTACTGATTGAGAAATC
>WJXE01000508.1 GCA_009665115.1 Nitrosopumilales archaeon | reverse complement strand
CACGTATTCATTGCCATTCCTCTTGGTTATTTCAGCAATTCCTTTAATCTCTACTCCGCTAACTCTCCAAGGATCAACTGATACAAGATCATCTACTACGAAAGCTACTTTGTTATTCTGCCGTATGTTCCGGAATTTAAGACTTTCGAGATTCCATCCTCCGAAGTAAAAGTGGCTGCCATCAAATTCGAATGCGACCGGTACTACATGAGGTTGAATGTCTGGAGAGACGTTGCGATTCTACCCAATCGTTGCTCTTTCAGGTATTTCGATTCTTTTTCACTAAATTCTATTACATTATTCTGTTGTTTCCCCATTAGAATTTCTCCATAATCTTATATGAACGAAGGTTATATCTAAATTCTTAGTGATATGGAAATTAGGTCATACCTTACAAGATAATATGATAACTAACAAAATATAGGAATAAGAAAAAGTAGGTTGTGGTATAGATTTGGCAAAAGGTAAGGGAGTATTCTCTGCTCGATTATCAGCTGGTGTTGTCATACTTGGCGTTATCGCCATTATTACCATCGCGATATACTACTACTACAACTACTATCCAATCCGGCCTTTTTATCCTCCACCTCCTACTGCAGGTAAATTAGATAAATTTGGAATAAAAGAAATCTACCTATCGAAACGCGGCGGCGAAGAATGGTATCTCAATACTGATAATCCCCAGAACGGCCCACGAACCGGAGGAGAGGGACCGCCGACCTCGTTCGTGCAAAAAAACAACGATGGTAGCTGGAAAGTACAAAGTAGTGAAGTGCGTTATGGTGTGTTCACTTCGTCAGGTTATCATCCAGATCTAATTACTACGCTCAATCAGCAAGTGTTGGCTGCAAAAGGATATATGCAATCATCCAATGATTGGAAAAACGTAGAAATCACTGGGTATTTTAAAGTAAATAGTTTCACTGACTCTAAACAAAACGGTGGACCACATATAGAGCTAGTTGCACGGGGTGGAAGAAATACAAACGACATTGGAACAATAGATGGATTATCAAGACAATGCGAAGCAACCACCTATCATTCAAATTCATATGTGGATGGAAGAGTTAAGTTCGAGAAAGACTTGGAG
>WJXE01000507.1 GCA_009665115.1 Nitrosopumilales archaeon | reverse complement strand
CAGATACACTTTTATCAATTGAGTTGTGAATCTGAAGTACAAAAACGTCATTCCAATAGATTGACTGGCAATCCCAGTAGCAGATAAGGTCCAGATAATGCTATGAGACGACACCATCAACTTGTCTAATTCATTTTACTACCATTACAGGACAATGCGCACAAGTTGCAACTCCGAATGCGACGCTTCCAAGTAACAGTTTCCTAAAACCAGATCTTCCTCTAGTTCCGATTACAATCAAATCTATATCATGCTGCTCGGAATATCCTACTATTGCAGCGGCTACAGATGTAGCAGTTACAACAAGCTCTGTTTTTAATTGAATTTGGTTCTTTTCCTTTTGTTCTTCTTTTTCTTGTTCATTAATCTTTACTTTAACTTTATCGAACCACTGCTGAGCTTCCTGTTTAGCACTTTCGTAAATTGCTCTTATAGAGCTGGGAGTAACTAGACCACCAAATGTTCCCGATGAATATGCATATCCTGTTTGTGAATATAGTACATGTAAAACGGTCAGTTGAGCATCATTCCTTTTGGCAGTCATAATAGCATAATCTGCTGCTTTCATTGATGCTTCTGAACCATCAATACACTGGAAAATTTTTCCTTCGTTTGAGACATAGCCAACGTACTCTATCGTGTCTTCCTTGTTCCTCTAACTGCTATCTAACAATAACTGACTTGTTTGAAGACAATATGCTTACATTTTAGCCAACTCGATTAAAATTAATGTTCCTTTAATTGTAATGTGGTATAATCGGTATAGCAATCAATGAAGCGTAATATACTATCCATACAGACTAAGCCTTAAAGCATATTTTGGCGCCTAGTTTACATCGTTCAGCGCAGCAAACTCTGGTCTGTGCTAAGTGCTGCAGACACCTATATCGTCTATCCGCCAAATGAAGAATAGAGTCAATGATTACAAGTCTAGAGCTCACGGGTCTGAATGCTATGTTTGACTTTCCTTAGCATCATTTTGCTTTGAATGAAATTCTTAGTTGCATCTACTTCTCAACGGAGATAAAATCAATAAAGTCTTTTCAATATGACTTTATTGTGTTGCTCCTTTATGAGACTCTCTCAAAGTGA
>WJXE01000506.1 GCA_009665115.1 Nitrosopumilales archaeon | reverse complement strand
CAGTTAACCTACAACATAATTGGTGGTGATACATCCTCTCGTCAAGCAGTGCTAGAAGCTATGAATGAATGGACTTCAAATGTCAATGGACTACAATTTACTCAAGTTCCAGACAAAAGCAATGCAGACATAGTAGTGAATTTTCAGAATGCTGGTGGTGGCAGTACTGCTAAACATGGTAGTGGCATAGGTTCTATCCGTAGTAGTGGACATTCATATAGTGAAATATTAGGAGAGACAATAATAAGTGCCAGTAGTGGCCTTATAGATAATGCCCAGATAACCCTAGCCACAACAGGGTTTGGTTCTCCTCTTGATACAACTCAGCTTAAACAGGTAGCTTTGCATGAATTAGGACATGCTCTCGGACTAGGACATGCTAATTTTGTTGGAGATATAATGGCTCCAGCTGTTAACTATCAAACAGGAGCGATATCTAAATGTGATATTAATGCTGTGTTAGCAGCAAATCAATGGAAGCTTGTAGATTCAGGCACTAGTTCACAACCACCACATTTAGACCATGTGAACTGTTGATGATGATATTTTGATTCCAATGATAGGCAATCTTATTTAAAAATTCAAAAATAAATGCTTTGAATATGATTATGAGCATGATCAATAGCAATATTATGAAGTTGATCGAAAAACCTCATCGTAGAGGGAATAGCAGGTTAATAGTTCCCACCTTCTAATGTTAGCTCAAAAAATAATGAACACGTGGAGGTAACAAATTAGTTCACGCTGAGCACAGCAGCTTCAATCTTGTGTAATACTGTATTAATGTAATAATTTGTAAGTAATGAGGGTACAGATTGTATCTCTAATTGGTCTGGTTTCAGGAGAATAGAATTTATTTGATACAGCAGCTGAATCTTCTTTTTCATATTTGGTTCATTTTTGCAATTTTCAATAAGTTGCAATACTGTAGTACGATAATCTGCGATTATTTTGTTGTTATTTTGTATTAACATCTTCTCTAAATAATTACTATAACAGGCATTCGATATATAGTCTAATACAACTTGATGATGATTTCTCATAATGTCTGTTAAGCTAATGTATTTAGCGTCAATCTATCTTGCCATCTTAGGCAGGTGCTGTTCCATATTC
>WJXE01000505.1 GCA_009665115.1 Nitrosopumilales archaeon | reverse complement strand
GACCAGGAGAGATACCTGTGTTCCCCGCTGGAATTATGATGTCCTTAGTAGCAATATCTCCCCCTTTTGCAGGCAAGAAGACCTTATTCTTGTCAAAAATCAAATTCAGCTTGAAAGGACTAATATTCGTGAACAGTAGTGCGCACTGGCCTTCCAATTCTTTACTTAAATAGTCTAACCCGGGTCGGTTGTTTACTTTTTCGAACGCACGCTGCGCGACCCGGTTCTTAATTACTCTAATCTTAATTTCATTTCGAAATTTTTTGCGAATTGTCATAAGCTGTGTAGCACGAACTTTGGACATTTTGGAAAGAGCAATGACATCACATGTCCCCGGTAATTCTTGCAGCTCTTGATACAGCAACCGTTTTTTCTTAGGATAATTTTTCCTTTGCATGTCCACTTCCACTTGAGACGCCATTTGACTATTCAGTCCTCTTTTTGCCTTTGTCTTTTTTTATCGGGGCTAATTTCGCCGTCTTACCCATAGTAAACTTTACCATGGTGTTACGTATGTTATTCTCGCCTTGGGGAAGCTTTTTCTCTACAGCTGCGAGAACAGCACTTGCATTAGCAGTCAATTGACCATCATCTAATTTCTCGTCGCCAATTTTGGCAGATGCGTTAAGCTGATTCTTTGCTCTAATCCGAACCGATTTACGTAAACGATCTGCAATAGCTTCAATAGGTGCACCGTACGGCATAGGGGTAGGCATTTTGCCTTTTGGACCTAGAAATTGCCCAAAAGCGCGGCCGACCGTGGCCATCAATGCCGTGTCTGCCAGAAAAAAGTCATGCTCTTTCACCACTTTCCGCGCTTCTCTCTTGTTAGTCCCCAACCTATCTAGTTCTTCTGGTTGTATTACTCTATCCACTTCAGCCTTGCGTGCTCTTGTACCAGTATCACCAGTCCCGACTACACAGATGCTGGCTTGTTTGGTTGGTTTGTGAGGCAAAATCACTACTTCGTTTAGGTTAAACCCTTTTTTAACATCAATATCTTTTAACACGAGTGTTAATTCCACAGACTGGCTGAACTTACGTGTCGTTGCCCCCTCTCGTGCCTGCGTCACGATCAGGCGCAGATCGCTGTCGCTTACCATATCAGAGATACG
>WJXE01000504.1 GCA_009665115.1 Nitrosopumilales archaeon | reverse complement strand
GACATACAAAAAATTTGTCAATATGGGCTCACTAATAATTTGCCTATCACAGCAAGACGAGCAGGAACAGGTCTTCTCGGACAATCTCTATCTAACGGTGTATTAATTGATTTTACAAAACGCATGAACCAGATTATAGAAATTGAAGACGATAATGTTGTGGCTGAGCCAGGTACAGTCAAAGGTGTACTGGACAGAGAATTGAGGCGGAGAGGGAAATTTCTTCCCCCTGATCCTGCGAGTAGCAATTATTGCACGATCTGCGGGATGATAGCAAATAATTCAAGCGGCCCACAACTGACTAGGTTACGGCAGTACCATAGCTTTTCTTGAGGCTCTGAGCGTTGCATACGCTGATGGGAGTTTCGGGTTCCTGAGTGAACAGAATTCTAGCGAAGAAAGGACAACGTACCTGCTAAAACTACTGTCGCCTTACTTAAATGTGATTCAGAGCAGATATCCACAGGTCAAAAAGAATTCGTGCGGCTATAGATTAGATGCTGTACTGAACGATAGGGGCTTTTATCCACACAAACTGTTTGCGGGATCAGAGGTGTTACCTCCGGGTTGAAGTGAACTCAAACACTCAAAAAATAGGCCAACTACGACCCAACATGTTATATGCGCCTTCTCAGTACTTACACAGTTAGTAACCATCATTTTGAGGCAGATAACATATCTTTAAGATATAAGCACGATCAATATCCTACTAAATACTCATGAATTGACTTATTATCGAAGCCTATGTCGAAGTTCGAGCCAGAGTCTCGACACATTTCATTTCTCCTCTTTGAGCATTCAAGCTAATATCTACAACACATCCCTTACCCAGCTTCTTTAACGCGAAGAAATCAACTGATCCCGATCAGAGTCATCGGATGAACCTTCGGTAAGACTAGACGAATTTTGAGAAGAGCGGTGCCCAAATTGCGTACTTCTCCTGTAGTCCAGATCCACTTCCATAGCTGCTGTAAGTATTTTGCTTCTTATAGACTTGGATGAATGCAGAAACATCTTTGTATCCTTTGGCAGGCAGTGACCTCCTATTCCTTCTCTTGGTTCTAAAATGTTGACATTCCATTTAGTATTTAGAGCATCTCGTAATTCTGGAAAGTTTATGTTA
>WJXE01000503.1 GCA_009665115.1 Nitrosopumilales archaeon | reverse complement strand
CACCACTACTTTATTACATAACTTATCATGATAAAGAAATACTTTTCATTCATACTGGTATAGTCGGTGGTATTGTTGCCCATTATCATATCCTTAACGAAAAACCAAACAAGAAATTTGTGGCAAAAGATGACCGGTGAGTTTAACTTCGTAAATGGTGTTGGTACCAATCCTCTTTCCATTTACATTCCTATCTTTAGATTGATCAAATCTACTCTTAGATTTCCCGTAGATGCTTTGGGCACAGTTTAGAACCTCATGATAGTATCATAATAGAGTTAAGGTATTGACTTGCTTTGGTCCAAAGACATCCGGAGTAGGAGCCAACAGGCGAATTACCCCCATCTTCATGCCAAATGATCTTTGAATGTCTGGATTCTTTCAGTTTAAGCTTGGAAGCACGAGTGTGAGGCATCGAGTCGATCCCAACTGGAAGATCCAACACGATTACAATTAAAATTATTTGGAGGCGAGGCTTTTCAACCTTCACTTGTTAAACTTTGTAATAGCAGTCTTAATTGTTGATTTTTTCTTAGTTTTCCTTTTGGTAAGTGAACCTCTTAGGGGCATCCCACAACAGGGACCCGAAAGCCTGGGCAGAATTACCCAATCCGATAGACATGGGGTTTAGATTTAATTTTTCATCGCGGTATAGTAATATCTCGATGAGACAAACGGACATATGACCGAACAGAAATTTATAGAATTATGTCGAATAATGAAAACCCGGTCAGTTGGCAGCAAGATCTAATAGATGGCATAAACAAACTTGAAAGAAAATTAGACGACTACAGAGGACATATCGGCGCTAACCAAAGCGTGAAAGATGGATACTTTATCGCGTTGAAGAAGGTTGCTGAGGCAAAAGAGGCCATTAGTAGGCTGGCAGAGACGTTCAATAAGGAATATGCATCGGGATAGTTCTCCGTAGATTGCAGTCAGTGTGTCGGACTCGATAGTATTTCTAACCAAGGAATTTGAGAATGGGTTGATGGGTTAGTGGCCTTCCTTGGGAGCAATAACAATAAAAGATCACCACCTGAGGACTTTCAGAAACCAAGCCTTTGCACGATGGACACCGGGAATAGTGAATTCTCTTGCAATTACGATAGGACAGTTTAAC
>WJXE01000502.1 GCA_009665115.1 Nitrosopumilales archaeon | reverse complement strand
CTTTAATCCTGCTGTTACAGTTGGATTTCTAATTACAAAACATATTACAAAGATTCAGTTAACATATTACTTTGTGGCAGAGATAATCGGTTCTTTACTTGGGAGTCTATTAGTAAAATATCTTCTAGGAAACAACGCTAATCTTGGGGCTAATGCTCCAAATTATGCTTTTCCGGTGCCAATAATTTTTGGAATAGAAGCATTGGCCTCTGCTCTTCTGATGGCCGTTATTTTAGTAGTCGTATATACTAAAGGATTGAAGCGCTTTAGCGGAATCGCTATCGGTGGTATAGTTGGTCTAGATATCTTCTTTTTGTCATTTATCTCGGGTGCTTCTATGAATCCAGCCCGTTCTTTCGCGCCAGCTTTGCTTTCCGGTGTCTTGACTAATCTCTGGCTTTATTGGTCTGCTACTTTTGTTGGAACATCCGTAATCGCATATATCTTCAAGCGAAAATTGAGTAATACGGAAGGAAGTAGGTGAAATTTATCCATTGGAAGATCATAAAGTTAAGCATATGATATACTCACAAAAACAAAACCGTGAATATGATCAAAGTTTGGATCAAATATTGAGTCTAGTTATTGAACAGATTGGAGTATAGAACAACCAAGAAAAAACAATTAACTCTCAATAGCTATTCTATTATTTGGTGAAGAATAACTAATATTCTGATATCGTTGTCCTTATAGGAGAAGAGAGAGTGTAGCTGTTCAGATGAAACTTGAGGCCTTCTAGATATTGCCATTCCTTTGAAATAATGGACATATCAGATATAATCGAAGAAGATGATTTGAAGGGCGGAAGAAGAAAATCTAGACATTAATTTCCTATGTCTGTCGTTGTTTGTCTTTAACCTGCTTACCTTTCAGGTTCTTTATTTTATGATAGGCTTCTTCGTGCAGTCTGGAGGTATAGGTCCTTCTTTAGGACAAGGAGGCGGAGTTGGTGAATTGCCTTTATTAGTTGTAATCTGACTACCAATAGAACTAGTAATATTATCACCAAATGGTTTATGATGTGTAGGTTTTATTGAGGATGATGTGCATGTTGAATTCTCAGTACCAGGACCACTGAAGACGTCATAGTAAGGTGGCCGGGTCAAACTGAGCCGACAAGACGTCTAAGT
>WJXE01000501.1 GCA_009665115.1 Nitrosopumilales archaeon | reverse complement strand
GACTTATTCTCCCTGGATCACAGTCGATCGTTCCTGATGTTCGTACGTCTGTTCCAAGCTTAATTCGCTTATCTTTTGTAAGGGGCATGAATTCTGCAACACTTTGATTCACCAGCCCCTCAATATCTACCTCGGTCTTTTTCAGTTTAAGTCTTCCTATGTCTAATTTGTACACATCAAGCAAATCACTTACCAGCACTTCTAATCTCAAGATGTTGTTGAGGATAATTTGTATCGCCTTCTTTTGTTTTTCAGTTATGTTTCCAAATGACGCTGTGGATTTCAGAAGCATTTCTGTGTAGAGTTTCATGGGGGCTAGCGGCGTCTTTAATTCATGACTGACCATCGACATAAATTCTTCTTTTGCATTGTTTGCTGCACTTAATTCTGCATACGATTTTGATAAAAGCCGGCTTAATCCTACCAGTTCTTCATTTGTCTTTTCAAGCGAAGATGTCAATGCCTGTTGCTTTTCCTCCTTTCTTTTCAGTTGTTCATTTGCTATTTCTAATTTTTCATTTGCCTCCTTAACTTCCTGGTATAATTCAGTCAGAGCCCACAAATTCTCAAATATCGATACATAAGATAAAACACTTGATTTACTATTTGAATACGTTGATAACCCTATTGCTTCGATGAAATGTTCTTTCGTGTCATCTATCAACTCGATGACCAAAGAAACCTCTCTGTCCGACACCAGTATGGTAGATTTTGTAGTACTCGCATTTCCTTCTAAATATCTAATGTCAATGTTCGGATTACTGTAGAGAGAATTTTCAACTTGTTTTATCGTGTGCTTGTCAGAGGGCACAAGTAGTCTAACTTTTACATCTGAATGATCTGGTGCATTAATTAATAAATCTAAGATACCATCCTTCTTTTGCCTGTTAAAGGCACGAAGAGATGGAAATAATAGCATTATTTCTTTCTTGGATGATCTTAAAATATCTTGGTATAGAATAGAAGATTCCAGAGGATCGTTGATAACCTCTATTACTTGAGGCTTGATTCCTAATTCTAATTCTGTTATTTTCTGCTCCCCAGGAATTGCCTTGTTCCAAAGGATTTCAAAAACATATTGCTGCTGCTTTATGTCTTCTTTTACGTTGCTGTAGACAGCATTAGGTATTGATTGCTCTT
>WJXE01000051.1 GCA_009665115.1 Nitrosopumilales archaeon | reverse complement strand
CGTCTTACCGGCTCCTCCTGCTCGATATATCCACTTATGCCACCCCATTTTGTCTTCATTGTTTTAACTTTCTGGCTGCGTTTGAGGATTAGAATTTTTTTGTCGTGCTCTAAAAAAACTGTTATTATATCCACCCTATTTTTTGGTTCCTTTCTAGCCATATTCTCCCACCTCTCCTAGTCTCGCTACCATAATAGTACTTTCATTTCCCCGAGCATGTTGGGTGTATGTTTTTAGTTTCGTTCATAAGGCAATACTACTGTTAAAATCCATAACCTAGATTTTTTATATGTCAATTTATTTTCCTGATTTCAAACTCTCACAATATCAAGCCCTGTGCTTCCTATTAGCTCCATTATTCTGGTTTTCTCACTTCCAAGTCCTTTCCAGTCAACTATTACATGAGTAACTTTTTCTACGCTCTTGATAATCATTTGATCTAACATATTTTTATCAATCGACTCCAGGTTATGTTTGGCGGCAACTGCAGCAAGACCATATTCTGACTCCAACAGCAATTTATTAAATTTCATAGGATAATGTGTTCCACCCAAACCGATTGCTACCTTTTCACAAGATCCTAGACCGTTGTCAATTACTTTTAATATAGACTCACATACAACCGAACTACTATTTCTATCGGTCCATTGGCTTTCCGTTGATCCAATCTCGATGAAAAGGACTGGTTTTTTTAATGAGGTTGGTCCATGATGGCTTGATTCGATGACGACGTCGTACCCTGGAATTAACGCCCTCAGGGTCACGATGGTCCTTAGATACTGCTTTTGCAAATATGGATAAGCTATACCCAGTTCTCTGGGATTTCCGCCATACGGATTTCCACCATAATTGCCTGTACAATGACAAGTTAGAGTGGGGACTCCTTTGTGTGACCTGTGCATTGAAAGAAAAATAAATGCTATCGAATCAGGATAGTTTTCGTCTAGATCTTCAAGATAGAGCAAGCTTCTATCGGAAACATGGAGTTTGATACTTTGATGGTGCTTTGACTGAAGGAAATTGGTATTTGTTTCTCGTGAAAAAGATCGGTTGTTTATCAAATAGTTTGCCATCGTCATGCTTGCCACATCCTCCTTCGAAGCAACAATTGTATAATAACGGCGCTCCATAATTATTACAAAAATATAACCACCGATATTTAGATAGTCATTATGAACAAAACATTCGTTTAATGTTCACAGAATAGAGAATACTCGCGCTTTGGAGTTGCTCCTCACCAAAATCAATTGGTTAATGAGCCACTAGAAGTCTGGGATGTGACCAACTTTACCTTCTGAAAAGCCTTCAGAGGATAAACTACTTTGGCAGGGGCAGTTGGTTAGGTGCTAGCGGTTGCGGTACCAAGTCTGTCTAATCTGCTGAGAGGTCCCAATAGTTTGCGTCCTTAAATTCTTCCTTCGGTTTTCCCAGAGACTTCCACTCTCTGAACGACTTCGAATAAAGCTTTACATTTTCTATCCCTGCTAACTTAAGCGCATAATATGTTAGACCCGATAATGTTCCAACACTGCCACAATATGTAATAATTTCAGCATCAACCGGGATACCTCTATTTTCAATATACCGCCTTATCTCTTCTGGGCTGCGCAAAATGCTCCCATTAGACCCAAGCATTGTATATGGAATGTTTTTGGCTTTAGGAATATGTTCAGTCAGAAAGTTCAGCCGCTCCCTTGAATCTATAAGTATCTTGTTTGGCTGTTCCTTTGCAGCCTCGACATAAGATGCATCTGCATGAATGCTGTGATTTATAGTTAGTGAATGTTTTTTCATTGGAAAAGAATTAATTTTCGTCTCTATTTCTAGTCCTAAGTTTTTCCATTGACTGAATGTCATTTCAAGCAATGCAGTATTTGGATGCCCTATGTATTGAAAAGACCAAGCGACTCTAGCTGCAAGTGCGCCAAACGTATTATCATAGATCACAACCGGCATTTTATCTGATATCCCTAAATTTTGTAAAAGATCCAGGATCGCACTAGGTATGTCTTTCTCTAGTAACTGTGCAAGCGGGAGTGAAACTGCACTAGGTATGTGTTCTTGTTGGTATTCTTCTGTTTTACGGACATCCACCACACGCACTCCGTCTTTTCTGATCAACATACGTAATGTGTCTGCATTGCAGATTATCGGAAGTTGAAAATTGTGATTCTCGTTAGTTACAACGATGTCTTCCTCCGTATCGGTTTTCGATCCGGATGCGTTTTCTATTGTCATAATAAGTTATGCTGCACATTCTCCTTTGGCAGTCTTCGCTGAGAATCTTGCATCACTACCATAATCACTATACACTTCTGGGTCTTGGTCTACTGGAAGTAATTGCATAACTGGGGTGAGTGATGCTTTCATATTTTCAATATTCCTTACGCTACCTGTCCCTTCGCCCCTCACAATTTTATTGATCCACTGATTCAATGTTTCGGAGTCAGACCGTTCTTGTTTGTATATTTCGATTATCTTGCGAATTGTATCTATAACGCGCTTTGCTGGCACTCGCATGATTGCCTTACCCAACTCACTTTGTTCTGCTGCGCTTCCGCCAAATAGCATTGTGTAAGTAGGAGCCATAGTGGGTCCGATTCTTGATGCACCACCGAAGAATCCGATTGTTGCGATCTCGTGTTGCCCACAAGAGTTTGGACATCCGCTGATCTTTATGGTAGAATCCCTCAGGCTATCATCAGTATCAAGTCCTAATTCCAAAAACTTGTACTCGACTTCTTTTGCCAGTCTGTGGGAATTTGTGATTGCTAAATTACAAGAGGTAGTCCCAGAACAGCCAACTGCAGACGCGATTGTTAAAGCTCCTGGATTTGCCAAGCCAATCGAACCTAGTCTACTATAAAAGTCTGGCAAATCAACAGCCTGTATATAGCGGATTGCAAGGTTTTGCTGCGGCGTGTTCCTAGCGGTTCCTTCTGCAGAGAATTCACGGATCGCTCCTGCTAATATTCGGAGTTGGTTGGCTGTAATATCGCCTGCTGCTAAGGTTATAAATGCTGTGAAATATCCGTCCTGCTTTTGGGGAACCACGTTACTATGTAACCATCTTTCATATGCAGGACTTTCCAGAGTTACTCTTTCATTTAGCATAGGTAGTTTAACCATCTTGGCATTTACTGCCTTGGGAAAGGGCCTCGTTTCCTCTTCGGCTCTAACGTCAAAAAGTTTGGACGTATAACTCGCGGTAGTCATTTCGACTATCGAGCGTTCCTTGAGAACCATCTTTTGGAATTTATCCCATCCTATTTCGTGAACGAGGTAACGCATCCTGTTTCTTGCCATGTTTTCACGGTTGCCATGTCTATCAAAAAGTCTGATAGTTGCCATGCATGTAGAAAGGAGTTTGTTCTCTGGTGTAAAGTCCTCTAATAGGTGGCCTATAAATGACGCAGCACCCAAACCTCCACCTAGGTAGATTTTGAATCCCCGCTTCTCATCCTTGATTTCGGGTATCAAACCAATATCTGCAATTCGTGCTAACCCATGGTTGTCGCAGCACGCAAAATTAATCTTGAACTTGCGTGGAAGATTCTGGCACATTGGATTTCTTATGAAGAAACGTGCAATTGCTTTGGCATAGGGAGTAGCGTCAAATTTTTCGTCTGGACAGACACCTGCGAAGTGACTGCACATTACATTTCTGACTGTATTGCCACAAGCTTCTCTTGTTGTCAGACCTGCCTCAACCAGTCCCGTCATTACCTCACTAACATCTTCCAGTTGTACCCAATGTAGTTGAATATTCTGGCGAGTAGAAACATGAGCCGAACCAATCGAGAATGCCTCGGATAAACTTGCAATCTTTTCAAGCTGTTCTGGGTTGACCTCACCGCTAGGCACTTTGATCCTGATCATGCTATAATTCATCTGCAACCTGGACCCATATGCACCGTGCTGCAATCTAAAACGACGAAAATCGTCATCAGAAAGCTTTTTTTGTCTGAAATGTTTAACATTTTGAGCGAACATTTCAGATTCCTCTTCCCTACCCCACTTTGGATTTGGTTTTGGGCGAGAAACACCCTTTTGTATAGGGCCAGTATTGCCTGTGGTCTTCACGTTGTAATCAGCCACATCAAACCATATATTTTTTGTGGAAACGATGTATATTGGTATTTGTAGCTTGAATTAGCGGCAAAAAAATACTGCTATCATTACCTAATTAATACTGCATGGCCATGTGGCAGCGAGATCTATCTAGTAACAATCCTTCAAATGACTTTGAAGCATACTTTAGTAAATATGGTGTGGTAAGAATGTTATATTAACAAAGAATGTTACATTAACAAAGAATCTTAAGAATGAGGACGTTCAGATAAAATGAATATCGAGAGTATAAGCCAAATCCAAAGTTGCAGTGGTGATCCCGTTGGCGAGAAAGAAATAGACTGAATTTCAAATTCAATTTTTTGAATCAGAAAACGCTAAGTCACGACATTTTCTTATCCGCTTTGCACGATCTCCAAGATAACTACGGTTCCCCCTACGATCAGCAGATTTTTGCCCACTCTTATAAACCGCGTTGCATTCTATTGCATTACATATCCAAGGCGCATCCTTGCGATAAGCGGGTTTCAGCGCGGTCTTTTGCAGTGCAGGACTAGAATTTATTATGTATATTAGCTCACTTCTCTAACTCTCTTGCCTTTCGCTGTTGGAATGATTTTTAGTTTTGCATCTTTAAACTCCTTTTCAAACTGTTTGCCTCTGAACATCCTGTCTAAAAATATTGATAAAGCCGCTACCTCAGAGTGTGGTTGATTTCCTATCGCAATATTATAGTCCGCAAGATCGTACATTTCCCTTGGAACCTTTTCCGCGCCGATAACTACCAGAATTGTATTTTCTCGTCTTAGATTACTTATGGCGTCATCTATGTGTATACCATACATTGTTAAATGAACCACTTTTCCGCCATCCTTCTTCCAATCCTTTATCACCTCCCTCCATCCTCCAACAATTTCAACCTTAAAATCAGATCTTCCACCCCATCTGCTACTAACATCATCTATTGTTTGTTTTAAAGAATCGTCCACTTCGCTCATGTAGATTTTATCACTGCCAAATGCTCTCGAGACTAGTGCTGCATGGGTAGTCAGTCGATCGTCCCGTACTAATCTATGTCCTATTCTGAGAACTGATACTTTCAGTAACTGCTCACTTCGCCTATTAGTGGCTTCGGATCGCCCACAACTAGCAATGTCATCGCGTCCTTTAACGTATCGATCTTGTACCCCGTTTTTGCGGATATCGGTATTACGCGTTGTTTTGAATATGGTAGTCCGAGTCGAGCGGATTTATCCTCCACATCTTCTACACTAGTCAAATCCGCCTTGTTTAGGATATAGACAACTTTAGTCATTGGCACTCCCAGCTCATACATTATACGGATACAGCTATTCAATTTTTTTACAATTTCTTCTGCCGGTTCGCTTATATCGAGCACAAGCAACACTACGGCTGAATATGATAGCTCTTGAAGAGTAGATTTGAATGCGTCCACCATATACGCAGGAAGTCTACTTATAAAGCCTACAGTATCTGAAATCAAAAGCTTTGTTCCTTTAGATTGCACTAGTCGAGTGAATGTCGATAATGTAGTGAACATTCCCTGTCCTGTAATTTTTGATTCGCCTGTCAAAGAATTGAACAACGTTGTTTTTCCTGCTGCAGTATAACCGGCGATTGAAACGGTTGGCAGACCTGCTTTTGACCGCTGAATCCTATGAAGATTTCTTCTTACCTCTTCCTTTTGCAATTTTTTCTTTAGAACTGTTGCGCGTTTTTTTATATCGAGGAAATATACGTCAGCATCGTATTTCCCCATACCAAAAAATCCTGGTTGCTCCCCTGCTCTTGCGAGTCTGACCTTCTCCCGCGCTCGAATCATATCATATCGGAGCTGTGCCAGCTTAATCTGAATTCGAGATTCTGCGGTACTTGCTCTTCGGTCAAAAATCTTTAAGATTAGGCGTTCCCTGTCGATTATTTCAACTTGGCATATGCTTGCCAAATTATATTGTTGACTAGGTTTTAAAACCTCATCAAAGATGATTACTTCTGGCTTCTCCTGCTCCACAAGTTGTTTTACTTCTTGTGCTTTTCCTAATCCAATGCCATATCTTGATCTTGTGATATGATGCTGATTAACTACTCTCTCTATAGAATAACCTGCAGCGTCAGCCAAAGAAATTGCTTCTTTTGCCGCATCCTCGAATGGGTAAGTTATCAGGATAGCTTTGTGTGAGTTTGACATTTATTAATCCTCTAAAACGCCTACGTACAAGTGGATTCCTAAAAATCGTTGCAATTTTTTAGCAAATAATTCATCGGGTTTCAATGCTCCTGTTTCAAACTTTTTCAGTAGGTTTGCCTTTTCATTCATCTGCGCTCCCAGTTGCTCATGTGTCAATCCCTTTTTCATGCGCGCTTCTCTGATCAATTTTGCAAATTCAGGATTCAGAATAGTGTTATCCATCATCTCAATTTTTCTTGTAGTGCTTGTGCTTTTGTTAGAAGCAGTAGATCTAGCCACAGGATTGGATGAAGCAGTTGGCTTAGTTTTAGAAGTGGACATGGGTGGCGTATACGGTTTACCACGTTTTGAACATCCCCTACAAACATTAAGTGCTATCCCGTCGATCAATACAGTCTTTTTTTCATCAATTACTTTGCGCCCGCATAGCTCGCAAAATGAGGACATTAGAATCTTTTAAACTAATACAAATTTAGCCTTTTCTTAATTTTTGCTGCACGGTCATGTTTAAAACGATCTCTGCAATATCGCTGGCATACTCAGCTACCCTCCTAATATTTTCAGTTATAATCTTGATTCTGTATATTTCGTTGATATCTCTAAGTTTGCTTGCGACGCGTATAATCCCTTTTTCTAGATCGTCTATCCCGCGAGACTTTTCTATCGCTAAATCGGCAGAATCATAATCCCGCTTGAATATTGATAGACATGCTTCATCCAACACTTCGAGCGCAAAATTGCTCATTTCAGCAATCTTTTCTATGATATCTTTATTGAGTGGCCTTTCCATTTCGATTATATCTTTAGCTATTAGCCCCGCATGGTCAGCAATTCTTTCCGTGGATTTTGCTATTAATCTGTATCCTAAGCAGTTACGAGAATCGTCCAGCCCAATTTCCTTGAGCAGATGTTCATTTTTTATTGCAATATTGAGTTGTCTTACGATATAGAAACTGAAACGATCCACCTCGTCATCAGATTTTAAAATTTCCTTAGCCAGCTCGATATTGTTCTCTCTTAGAGATAGTATTGCATCACGGTGCATAGATTTTGCAATCAAAAGCATTCTTTTGAAAGCCGCGTCTACGGATAGCTCAAGTAAATTGATCAAGACCTGCAGTGTGATACTCGTTGCAGAATCAGCTATGATCTCCGTGCCCATTAGAACACGCCTTACAACGTCCTTCATAACTTCGCGCTGTTCGCTAGATAACCTTCCGCCATCTTTCTGGGAGATATTGATAATATTAAAACCGAGAAAGTATAGAGAAATTAGCTTGCGAGCAAGAAAATATGGGCTGTTATCTTTTGTAACCTCTATTGTTGCCTCTCTTTGTTCTTTAGATATTCTCTTTGATATCGGAGCTATCTGTAAAATGGAATGTCCCTGCCTAGCAATTACAACGAGGTCGCCCTGTTTCAATTTCAGGTCTTGGATCCATTTCTTAGGTAATGATACAATATAAGAGGAGCCCCCTGTAAATTGTATTTTCCTTGTTTCTTCATTTTGATTACCTAATTCAGTGCCTTCATTATTATCCATCGTTGTAGTATCAACTCTGGTTTTTATATATCTGTAACCTTTTACTATATAGATACCAGTTGTAATCGCAATGAGTAAAATTAAAGTACTGATTTCAAATGATTAACATCATTTGAAACCATTACCATTGAATCCCGAAGAAAAGATACGTCATCATATCGATGCCTTATTCGGAACTGGCATTTATAACATCCTCACTATACATCATTCTACAAAGGATTTTAGCTTTGAATATTCAAGAAGGACCGGGCGCATCAAAAATTTCTCAATCAAAAATCAATTAGTCGCGACTCTTCGAACTGATGGTGGACTTGCCTTAACTATATTTGGTGCAACAGAGTTTTTGGGGAATGAACGATTCAAAGAGAACTGTGTAATCCCAACTGAAGATGCCCTACCTTTTGTACGACAAGGAAGATCTTTATTCTGCAAGCACGTAGAATGGTGTGGCTCAAATGTCAAAGTCGGGTCAGATGTAGCAATAGTCGATGAATGGCGGGTCGTAGCGGTAGGCAGGGCGCTAGTTGGATGTAACCATATGAAAAATTATCATAAGGGCATTGCTGTGAAGGTCAGAGAAGGAATAAAAAGCCCATGAGAAATATAAAAGCGACATGATGCGCGGCGGCAACCGTGAGATGAGGCGAATGTTAGATAAGATGGGGCTAGAAATGAAAGACATCGGCAATGTTGAAGAAGTTATTATTAAAACTGAGAGTAAGGAACTTTATCTTCTAAAGCCTCAAGTGATCGAGATGAAAGGAAAAGAAAGTACGATTTTTCAGGTTATCGCTTCCGAGATCGAGGAGAAAGAAAGAGATGTCCCGACCTTTAAGGAAGAAGATATAGTCCTAGTTATCCAGCAGGCAAACGTCAGTAGGGAAAAAGCCATTCAAGCATTGATTGATGCTCATGGAGACATGGCACAGGCAATTTTGAGTTTGACCACCTAGAAATTGCGGCAATTTGGATGAATTCGTGTATTGTAGATGTGCTTAGGTATTACGTTTAACGATAATGAACGCAGAATTTCCCATAAAACATTTTATCAGTCCCAAGTGCGATTCAAATAGAGGGAACTAACTAGTGGATTAGACATAGAATTATCGAGCTCTTAATTCACTTATTCCAGCAGTACAATTTGCACCATTCACCATGCAACAAATCCACTATGATCTTTACGAGGATTCGTCGTAGTGTTCAAGAAGGGTTGAGAAATCCGTTATTTTGATATTCCAATCGGCTTCTGCAATTCCACAAGATTTAATACTTATTTCGTGTAACAAGCTTTGATGAAACGCCCCTGAGCGAGGAGCTGCTGCAATATAAAATTGCTGTAGCCACTGTTTATGGTCGTCCTTATTATAAAATTACCCATGCGCTCAAATTGATGGATCTGCGTTTTGAATCGTTGTCTCCGGAACAGGCGGCAGTATCTAACGCCAAAATTATTATCACAACAGAAGACGAGGCACATATCGTCAAGAGAAAAGATGTTCTCCTAGATAGTGAACTAGGTAAATATCCCACTCTGCTGAAGGCAAAAATGTTGCGTAAAGTTATGGGATCTCATCACGATGACCAGCTGACGATAGGGGTTGACCCCGGTGATAGGATAGGAATATCAATAATTTATCTGCATGACGAAATTGACAGCTTCGTCGAGTCTTCTCCACACTCTGCGTTTCAGTTAATATCGACATTACTGTTAGGAATCGATTCACAAAGAAAGGTTGTTAGAATAGGCGATGGTAATTTTGGCATAACCAAGCAAATTGCATTGATGATAAAGAGAAGGTTTAATGATCTGGTTCACGTCGAGATAGTTGATGAGCATGGAACTTCCTTACCAAAATACATAGATGCAAATAGGCGAGGCGTAAGAGATAGGTCGTCGGCTAGAGCAATTGCACTTCGAGATGGTAGACGGTTTGTTTCGTCTTCGTTTCGTAGCCGTGCTAGAATCTGAGGTGTTCCGAGTCACAGCTTCTAAAGGATTGTTTTTCACATTTACTAAGTACAAAAATAAAAAGATGCAAGGTATATATGGACCTTAAA
>WJXE01000006.1 GCA_009665115.1 Nitrosopumilales archaeon | reverse complement strand
TACTTGAACCCAAAGTTGGAGATCAGGTAAAGTTCTCATTCTACAAGGAAAGCTCTGAGATACGAGAGATTTTTTCCCTGAAGGTGAAGTCGTAGAATATATTCCAAACAAAAAGATAGCGTATACTTGGCAACAGTCAGATATACCAGATTTCCCCAGAACCGTAGTAACGTAGGAACTAGGGACTAGGAACTAGGAATTAGACGAGATTGACAAGAATAAGACAAGGGTCGAGTTAGTGCACTTTGGTTTCACAGGAAAAAAGCTACAAGTTCCATCGCATGCTGCAAATCCTTGCTGAATTAATGTTGGCCGGAAAACTTGCAAGTCCTATTTCTACTGCTAAAACTGCAGGCCTTATGAATATTGTTAGTAATAACTTACGAATACCGGTCATACGGTTACCTCTAATACTAGATTCAGCATGGAGTCTAGAAAAGCTTTAAAATATTTGGTTCCTAACTGAGTTTGTTGCAGAGGAAATGGACACTTTCGAACGTATTTCAACCAAGCTAGAAGTAAGAGCATTCACTAATCAGGATGTTCCATCTGAAATAAGGTCAAAGGTGCTTGAGGCGGCAAGGTTAACAGGCACTGGCCTTAATACTCAACACTGGCGATTTATCCTAGTGAACGATAAACAGAATCTCAAGAAGTTGGCAGATGATAGTACAAGCGGAAGCTGGGTTAGAGATGCCAATTTTGCAGTAATAGTACTGACGAATCCAGAGTACAATTTTCATTTGATTGATGCAGGAAGAGTGTTACAGAATATGCAACTGGCCGCATGGAATCACGAGGTGGGCTCGGGGCTGTTTACAGGAATAATGGAAGAAAAACTCCGAAGCGACTTTGGAATACCAAACGAGTTGAGTCCCACAATCATAGTAGGCTTTGGATATCCGGCAAGGAAGTTGACCGGTAAAAGTAAGAAGCGTCTGCCGCTCGATAAATTAGTTTACTACGAAAAATATGGCAGCTCCAAAAGTAGTGATACTCTAGATTCAGGGCGATAAGCTGTCAAAATCGACCAGCTCTTCTGCGCAATCGAGCCGTCTTCACGATTTGATGGAACAACGGTTCTGCAGGAAGTGAGTGAAAATAATGATAATTCAAAGCGTGGCTCAAAGGCGACCCAAAATTCATTTAGTTTGCCAAATGAGAAAAATATGAAAAAGGCATGAGTATTGACATTCAGTACTTGAGGCCGGACTAACATTAAGTACTTACAAATCAAGCCCAGATCGCAGTCAATCTCAGTTTTGTTTTTGCCAACTTCAAATCTAATTTGGGGCAGCACTGAATATTTCTATTAGATGAAATTCCTCTAGCCTGCCATATAGAGCCATAAGAACTAAGGCAAAAGTTACAGTGTGGAATCTGGGACACAATCGGATTTAAAAGGAGAACTCAAAACAGGAAGAAGTTAATTATGTTATTATTATTTAGAAAATTATAGAGATTATGTTCTTAGTTGCCAGCAAGACACATCATCGTCATAGTCTAAAGCTCGTAAAACAAGACTAACTCCCCGTTATTTTGTCTGAGTACTTTTTTCAATTCCATGCCTATTGCCTGCGAAATTTTTTCATACCCATCTCCTTCGACTAGTGTAGTTGCTGATCTACCACCCACTAATTTCGGCGATACTGTCACAATTAGCTGGTCGACAACTCCTAGGTCAAGAAGAGACCAATTTAGCTCACCGCCCCCTTCCGCAAGAATGTTCTTAAATCCCATCTTTTTCAGACACGATAATGCTTCTCCGAGATCAACCATTACCCTTCCCGCAATAATTACTATTGCACCCGTACTCCTGAGTTTATGGATTTTGTTGTCATGTGCTCGTTCTGATACAACGACTATCGTTGCGACCCTATGAGCAGTCTTCAAAATTCTCGAGTCTAGTGGTATCCTACCGTCGCTATCTACAACTACCCTAGCAGGATCTTTTCCTTTGTTAGATCTGATTAATCGGACTGTAAGCAACGGATCATCTATTAGGACTGTCGAAATTCCTACTATAATCGCATCGACCGATGACCGTAATTCGTGGACTCTTATTAGATCTTGTTTGGAAGAAATTCTTGAATTTCCACAAGTCGTTGCAATTTTGCCGTCAACCGTCATCGCTGCATTAATTGTTATTCGCAAATTCGAATTGTGCTCCGTCTACAAACCTTCCATCTATCATGACCGCCTTGATCGAAGCCTCGGTAGCTCTGTGAACTATAGTAGCGAATGGATTATGTATAGGATACAGATCTACATGACTTTTATCAATAAAAATAATATCTGCTGCCCGGCCAGACTGAATATACCCCGAATTTAGTCTGAGAATTTCGGCGTTATTTACTGTTGCCATCTTTAGTATATCCCTGGCATTCAGAAAGATACGTTCGACAGACCGAGACACCTTCCAGATATAATCTAACTCCCGTAAAATATCCGGAGAATTCAACATCACGTTGTCAGTTCCAATACCGATGATGCAACCTAGGTCTAACATTTTCGCGACCCTCGGGACGCCAGCCCCCACAATCCCATTTGCTCTAGGACAAACAACTATTCCTGTTCGGTTTCTCGCTACCATTGATATATCCTTTTTAGTGGCATGCGTCATGTGAATAATAATATCAGGCTTCAGACACTTCATTATTCGAGCAACTTCTGTCCTACCGGTATGTGATTTCGAAAATTCCATGGTGTTCTCAGATTCAGCGGCATGAATCGCTGTTAGCATCTTCTTCTTATCTTTCGTTGCACGTGTGTTCCTGACTCGAACTAAATTTCTATATTGTTGCAGTGTTTCGTCGCTATTTTCGTTTGCTCCGCTGATTCCCAAACCATCAGAAATTTCTAAAACATCGGAAGCCATCTGCAATGCACTGGAAGGAAGATTTCGTTGGCCGGCGCCGGTGGCAGATGATGTTATATCAAAATAATACTCGGTTCGACCAAATACGATACATTTGATGGGTAATCCAGAAATTGCATCTCTTAATAATTTGACTCCCTCAGTACCACCCTCGCGAAAGTCTGCGAAGGTAGTTATCCCCTTTTTCATCATAGACAACGCAGAACCTCTGATAAATGTCTTTAAATGATCTGGTTTACTTCTTTGTAATATTTTCTGTTTTGCTCCATGTATTGGATGAACTCTTGCATCTAGTCCTGAATCTACTGCAACATCTTTTCCCAGTGAATCTCCTATATGTGTGTGAGCGTTGATAAGACCAGGGATTATGAGAAATCCTTCTGCATCAAATATTGTATTGTTGTGTGCTTTCTGGTCATCCCCGCGATGGTATGGTCCTCGTTTTGCTTGTTTTATTATACCATCTTTCCCAATCTCCAGATAACCCTCTGCAACAAAAGTTAAGTCTTTCCCGAGAAGCAGACTAACATTCTTGAGAATTAGAGACATTCTACTTCATAAACTGGTAGATCCTTCCCGACATGTCGGAGGTCTCTAATCGTGTCAAGTGCTTTTGTAGCGGCGTTGGCAGCTTTTCTCCCAGTCCTTCCAATCCCTATCCCACAATTTAGTTTGATATTCGTGCCTTGAGTAACCTTCATTATAGTCTCCTCTGCATCTTGTTTTGTAGCAGCATTTGATACAACCATAAAATTGTCTCCTCCCAGAAAGAAAGTCAACGATTCTTTCTTAACAAATTCCTCTGAGAGCCTAGCGTAGATCTTGATAATAAGACACGTCATTTCATAGGGAGACAGCTTGGAGCCTATATCAGCAGAATTATTCATATCGATATGCATTATTTGCACAAATTCGTTGACTCTTGGTATCGAGTTCGACATTGAGAATGGCACCGCGGCGCTCGCGAAAATTCTTGTTTTTTTGGTACCTAGTTCTCCCATTTTCCGGGTGTGGTATGCGTCCAAATTTGCTTGATATGGTGTTTCGCCATTCCCAATAGCCATAGACAGCTTAAGTTTTTTATAAAGGCTGGAAAGTTCACTCTCGATTACTAGATGATCCGCAACTGATAGACCATTAGTAATTGCAAAATACTCATCAAATCTATTTAAATAAACAAGACAATCCTTCGCCGAAAATAGTCGTTGCAAATCGTAATAGAAATTTGCCTGAAGCATCTGCAGCCGCGCTTCCCTGTCGCTACCAAGAGTAATAGTCCAAGGACCATATTCTTCGATTCTAATAATTGTGAGCTGTATTGTCAACCTATTATTTTCAGCTTACCTACAAGCCTTGAGTTCTCTTCTCTTATTTTTTTAATTCTCGTTGCCATATTGACTGCGCTAATGACTGCGCGGATGGGAACAATTTCGCTTCGGTCTTTTGCTTGTTTAAAGCTCATATTAGGACCGGTAATCCCCAGTGCGACTGGCTTGCTATGTTTAACGGACAAATCAGCAATCAATCTGGCAGCATTTTCTGCGACTATCTCATCATGGTTAGTCTCGCCTTTGATTACTGCGCCCAGGGTAACTGCAGCATCCACGTCTTTTTTTTTCAGAAGCTCTTGAACTATCACGGGCATATCATATGACCCGGGAACATAGCATACATAAGTGATTATTGCATCCATCTTCTTCGCCTGTCTTTTTGCGTTACCGAGCATTGGGAAAGTAATCTCTCTGTTAAACTCTGAGACTACTACTCCTATTCTAACTTTATCCAATTATAAATTATGACACCTTAGTATACGTCTTGGTACACGTCTTTCTTTAGTTGAATCGATTCTAGTAAGGGAATATTATTCTTGATTGCATATTTTTTTGCCTTCTTTATCGATAGAGCCCTATGCGTAGTAGAATCCAACATTTCGCAAATCGCTACGGCAGGAACTAGGCCGGCAATATTCATTAGATATACGCATAATTCAGTATGACCAGTTCTCCCGTAAAGCAAACCCTTTGAGGCTATTAAGATCGGGACATGACCGGGAGCACGGAAATTGTTTGAAAATTCATCTACTCCGGTTGAATCAATTTTTTTACAAACTTCAGCCATCTTCATGATTGTCAATGCTCTGTCAATGTCAGTAATACCGGTGTAAGTGTCGCGATGGTTAACTGATATCGAAAAACTAGGGTTGTCGCCGTATGGCGATCTCCCTGACGTTAGTTTCTTAAATACCGGATTGACCCTTGACAGATCTTGTATGATCTCATGCATATAGACTAGCCCCAATTTCACTGCAATTTCATTCGCAACTGCTAAGCAGATAAGGCCTCCTGCGATTCTTCTGAATGTAGAAATATGGTCCGGATTAATCTGCTCTGCAGCTATCACCATATCGATCTCGTCTTCTCGTCCCATTTCGTCGTGGACGAGTACGAATTTCCCCTTTCTTAAAGCGGTGATAGCTCCCTCAACTGAATCCAAATGGTTAATCTGCGGCTCAGATCGATTATATAGTTTACTAAAATTCAAGTTTTTACTATTTTATTGGTAGATGTCTCGATAAGTACTTCCCAATAATATCTGTCTCGACGTTAACTTTCTCCCCTATCGATTTTAATGTGAGTGTAGTTGTAGCCAGTGTATGCGGAATCAAAGCCACAGAGATCATCTTATCTTTATCTTCGATATCTATTATTGTAAGACTGACTCCGTCTATCGCTATTGAACCTTTTGGGACTATCCAAGACATTAGCTTTTTATTTTGTATTCTTATCCAGACCTTAGTCTGGATTGGCGACTTCATAATCTTCTTAATTGTGCCTATTCCGTCCACATGGCCAAGGAGGAAATGTCCATCCAATCTGTCACTGAGCCTTAAGCTCCTTTCAATGTTTACTTTGTCCCCAGCTTTTAATAATCCAAGACACGTGCGATTCATAGTTTCATTTATTATTTCAAAGTCGACAGTCTTCGATATTCGTGTAGCCGTTAGACAGGCTCCATTAATACTTAGGCTATCGCCAACTTTTAAATCTCCCTTGAGTTTTCCTCCCAGATTTATGCACAGTTTGGTATCAGCCGATTTATAGTTGCTTCTGATTTTAGAGATCGATTTGACTTCTGCAAGACCCTGTATGATACCGGTGAACAAACTGTATATCTCTAACTCAGCATCACGTGTGCTTAGTTAAAAAATATACTGCATATTGAAAGATTATGGAAGTGTTTGAATGTTAAAACTATACGCCTTATTTTGGAATACATATGATTTTCCTCTTGTCGGTGACCGATACATGTGTCTGGGTAGGTCGTCGGGATGAAGGGATCTATAGACTCGAAAGCATTTGGGGTTTGAATCTACGTGAATTTAGAATTCCTCGTTCGGTAGATAATCCGATCCCAATGTGATTTTTGTTTTCTGGTTCCTAGAAAAAATATACTGAACAAAAGCATCATTGGTTGACAGTATCCAAAATGGCCTTCGCCTGCTTATAATGCGCCGCGTCAATCATTTTTCCCTCTAGCTTTACTACGCCACCGCCTTTTCCCTTTCGCATCGCCGGGCCCAAAGCGTTTACTACTTTAGTAGCCCATCCAATTTCGATTTTGCTCGGCTTGAATATTTCATTTACAGGTTCTATATGGTTTGGGTGAATTATGCTCTTTCCTACGTAGCCCAATCGTTTCGCACTTGCGGCATCATTCCTTAATCCAGGAATATCATCGACCTTTTGCCAGATGGCATCGATCGCTACCACCCCGGCAGCTCTGGCATCAACGGGAATTTTCCATCGTGCATACGAATATCCAGTCCCATCATTGTCTGCATGATCGAGGTGCATGTCATGCAGGAAGTCATAAAGCCCGAAGATTAAGGCGTTTACTCTTAAGTCCGCCTTAGCAATCGAGTGAGCGTTCACTACCCCTTTAGCAGTTTCTATAGATGGCATTAATTTTATACGGTTCTTTTCAATTCGCCTCTTTTGCTCCAACTCAGTAATAAGGCTACACAGTTCCACTATTTCGCTTTCCTCACTCACCTTCGGCACAACTATTCCGTCGAGCCCTTTCTGAATTGTAGATGTTAAGTCTTTGCTTGAAATACCCGATTCAGGTGAGTTTATCCTGACATACACATTTTCTGTTAAGTTATAATTTGCTCTTTGTTTTAACGCTTGTACGAGCAACTTTCTTGCTGTGACTTTTTCAGATGGAAGCACAGAGTCTTCTAAGTCAAAGCAAATGATATCGGCATTCAGTTTCTTTGCTTTATCAACAAACCGTGGATTAATTCCAGGAACAAATAATAAACTTCTAAATCTTGACATCGAAAAATGGAAAGAAGAAGGAGAGAGATTAGAGTTTCTGAGGTGTAGTCAAGATCTTACCAATCTGTTCAGCTTTGGCCATCATTACATGCCCTCTAACCATGTCGCTAAATGGTAAAACGGTATCAATTATGGGCTTTATCTTGCCTCTGCTCGTCCAATAGATTACTTCTTCGAGTTCGGCTTTAGTCCCCTGTGTCGACCCCAGCAAATTTGTTCCTTTAAAGAAAAGATATCTCAAGTCGAGAGTAGTATCGTAACCAGTGGTTGCGCCTGTTGCGACAAGAGTTCCGCCAATCTTTAGAAGCGCAACTTCCTGTGGAAATGTCGCTTTCCCGATATGTTCGAAGACAACATCTACTCCTTGTTTCTTTGTAATTTCCCTTACCTTCTTAGACCAATCTGCTTCTCTATGATTAACAACGTCGTCGGCGCCGATCTCGATACACTTGTCCATTTTTTGCTTGTTGCCTGCTGTGGCAATGACTGTACAGTTATACAGTTTCGCTATTTGAATACCAGCCATTCCTACACCGCTAGTACCCCCCATTATCAAAACTGTTTGACCGGGCCTAATCCTGGCCCTGCCCACTAACATATGCCAGGCAGTCATCCCAACCATTGAGACCGCTGCTGCAGCTTCAAATGAAACATTTTCCGGTATTTTGGAAACGTTTACCTCTGGTAGATGTGTATACTGTGCAAAACCACCCCAAAGTGGGCCTGTTTGGAAACCCCAAATAGTTCTATCGTTGCAGTCATATTCCCTTCCTGCCGTGCACATATCGCAGACTCTGCAGCTCATATTTGAGTGTGACACTGCCCTATCACCAGGCTTGAGTTTAGTAACGTCCTCGCCTACTTCCACAATAGTGCCAGCGACATCACTGCCAGAAATATGTGGCAGCGGGGTCTTGATTGGCTCGCCCCAGATAGCCCATAAGTCATTATAGTTGTATGATGCTAACTCTACCTTTATCATAACTTCGTTTGGCCTCAGCTTTGGCATGTCGATGTCTTCGATTTTGATAACTTGTGTGGGATCTTTGCTATATTCTCGGAATACAGCTGCTTTCATAAAAGTGAAAGCGTTAACGAGACTTAATATAGTTAACTAAAGTGCAAAATCTTCACGGGTTCTAAAAAATACTCGCATACAGGACTACTATCCATTCCTACGAAAATTCAATAGATATAGTTAGCTCAGCGCAAACAACTCGAAAAAAGAAAAAAGTTTAAAGCCTATTAATCTTGAAATCTTTTTTTGGCTGCTGAATACTAAGCAAAATTTGCTTCAATTCGTCATCTGTTAATGCTCTATTAAGTTTCCCGCTGGATGCCGCATTTAATAGATAATTTTCCACAGCATTTGCAAGTTCTGGTTTAACCATTCTGATATTCATCAGGCGCTGACGGGCAGACGCATCCAACAGAATCAGCAGAGCGCGTTGTCGCATTGCAGCAGCCTCGGCTTCGCGTTTCCTTGCTTCTTCGTCATTTGGTTGTTGGGGTTGAGGAATCGACATATCGCCTCCAGACCTCCTTTTACATCCATCTAACCGTATCGCTGTAGCTCCGGCGCAGCTTTGATAATATCTTTATAGATTTCTGTAGATAATCTGTCTATCTTCTTCATACCTTCATCTGATATCGATCGGCCTCTCTTTCTCTTGGTAACATAACCGGCTGCTTCCAATTGTTGTAATGCTTTGCGGATAATTGCTCCACCTGCGTCTTTATGATGATCCAAATTGTACCCTATTCGTTTTCTGCCTCCGTACTCGCTCTTCAAATCCGCAACCCCCTCGGGACCATGAAGGTAAACCTTTCTTACTATCGATGCGCATCTCGCGTACCACCAGTCTTTATTCTGGGGGATCTTTTCAGCATGTGCCCCAGTCTTTACATACGCTGCCCACGGAGGAGGCTGAATTTTCTTATCGTTCCGTAGTTGTTCGGCTAGTCTGGTTATCAGTACAGTAGCCGGAATATCATAAGCTTTAGCCATAGTAATTACTGACTAATCACGCTGTAAATCCCTTATAAATCCTTATAGGAAGTTATTCTGATTTAGTAGTTCCCTGTGTGCCCTGAAAAGATTTTGTGATAAGTGTGTCCGCACTTCACACATGTAATCCTTATACTCTTCGTGTTAGTTCGTCCTACTCTGATTCTTGAATTTCTTCCTGGGATAATAAATTTTTTGCACTTCCTACAGAACAATTGTCGAATCTCATAATCCAGTCTCACGCGTAACCGCATGGCAATTTTCCTAGCTAGATACGCTTGTTCATTAGCAATCTTTTCGTTTGTGTGCGCTTCTTTTAATGCATTGGCTATAAGAATGCCGACCCTCTCTTTTGCAATGTCCTTCGAAATCTGCCTCCTCATGGGTTGGGCTATAAAACGTGCCTTCTCATATTAATATGCTAGTCCATTTGTTCTACCTGCTCTACCCGCTGATTTTCGTCCTTTTTAGGCGATAAATAAAACTGTAATTAACTTGGAATGTTAAATTGTACTGGTTAGGCATGGCTAATCTCGCTGAACTAGAAAAGACGGCTGAGAAATACGTGAATTTAAAACGACAAAAAAAAATGGACCAAGAAAGAACGGAATTAGAAGAAGACTTGAACAATATATCAATCAGTATTATTGGTTATTTCTCCTCTCCAGAATTTGCATTTCCTTTAGAAAGACAAGAAGTAGTTAGCAATGGGACAACAACCTATGTTTACAAAAATAATTCCACATATCCGAATCTTTTTGAATTTATCTCTGAGCTGCTACACACACCGATCCCAATTGCGGTTGAAAGCGCAAAATTTGGTCCAGGGGAAATCATAGTTAACGGAGATAACATAAAGGCCGCTCGAAGAGAGCTTGGCCATTGTATTATAGAACTCCAGAAGTTAATTATTGGTAAGAAGCCTTAAGAAGGAACGTACGCGTGGTCATCAGGATGCGGCTAATAGGGGTTCTACAAGAGAGGCAAGTGAAAATAACGATACTAACCTTAAGTTAGCTGAAGGAAGAAGACCTACAAAGATAGAGGAAAGGCATTTCTGAACATATAATAATATAAGAATACTCTATCGCATAAAAGCTACGTATTGTAAATTAATGACAATGGGCACCCTCCCAGTTGTAAATGAGATTCTAACTAGAGATCGTCTGGAGTAATACATCATCTTAAAGGTTGTCAGCTTCAGCGAACGAGCTAAGGATCTATCATAGTTGTCAAGACAGCTATAATAGACAGCTCAAGGCTAAGTCTTACATTCTTGGTAGGATCAGTGGCACTCGTAATCGCGGAGGCATCTCTAGAGACTGTTCCCAAACAAATCTTAAGGCATATGTCAGTAATAAGGCATGCCCAAAAGCTTGGCAAAAAGCCGTCAGAGGTATTGTTAGATAGAAGCTATCATCATTCCGCGATGGTGACTGGCAGACTTGAAAGCGTATGGAAACGAGGCCGTCCAGACATAGTTCATTTTGCGTTAGTGGAAGCACTGTCCACTCCCTTATATCTGAAGAACAAATTGGCTGTTTATGTCTATACGATCAACAGCCAAGTGATCTTAATAGGGGCTAATTTGAGAATACCCAAGTCCTATTTCCGATTCGAAGGGCTAATGATGAAATTGTTCAAAGATAAAGTAATAAAAAGTGAACAAGACGATAGAATTCTTTTAGAATTGCTAGATGACGTTCCCTTCAAACATTTGATTAAAAATATAGCAAGGTCTAGTAAATCGATAGGACTATCGAGTGGTGGAGTTTCAAGCACTGCTTACGAGGTAGTTTCAAAATACATCGATCGGTTCGACGACTGTCGTTGCGCTATCGTGATAGGGGGCTTCCCGAAAGGTCGCTTCTCTGACAACATTAGCAATTTCCTAGACAACTCATACTCTATTGGAAAAATAACATTGGAAGCCCATGTTGTTATTGCTAGAATACTTTACGAGTGCGAGAAGATTTTGTTCATATCTTAATATGAATATGACCGCTGCCTGTACTATTAGTACCCGGTTTTTAGAAATGACGCGGGGTTGACCAGCTGGTTGGCTTTGTAGGTGCATAGCAGAGTAACAGACGTTCAATAAGGTTGAACCCTGACTTTGAAAGGATCTTTTATCAACGGAACAACGAGTCCATAATGAAGGCAATGAACAGTGTGGCCAGATATGGGCTGGTGACTTTGAATACTATCCAGGATGCTCTCTCGCTTGGCTTTAACAATAGCCAGATCGATAACGCTAGCATAATTACACCGGAGATACTCGCCGTAACCAAATAAATCATCCCGAAGTGGTTGATGAAGAATGGTAGTATGCTGAATAAAACCATCATTAATGTAGTCCCAGCTATTATGCGGACTGATTTTTTCTCGCCAGAAACTACTGGTAGCATCGGAACGCCAGCCTTTCTATAGTCTTCCCTGACATGCAAAGCAAGGCTCCAAATGTGAGTTGGAATCCACAGGAAAACGAGGCGGGCCATGATCAAGCCGATTTCAATATTTTGTGTCGTGACTGAAACATAACCTATGATTGCAGGGACGCCGCCTGAAAAACCTCCTAAAATAATGTTTGTTCGGCTAGTTCTCTTCAACCATTTACTATACACTATAATATTATCAAACAATCCAAAACTCATCAATGCAAAAGCCCAGATATTAATAAGCCATGCAAGTACCAAGGAAATCGCTGCGAGGATTAGACCAAATGCCAGGGCATTATGGGGAGAAATTCTTCCTGAAGGAATAGGTCTTTGCTTAGTCCTGTCCATTATTGCGTCAATATCTCGGTCGTTGTAACCGGTGAGGGTGTCAGCAGCTGCTGAACCAGCAGCTACTCCGCCGATAATCAGCACCCAGGTTACCGGGGGAATAAGGATATGAGCTAAGAAAGAAGCCGTGAGTGCCCCAGCAAAAGCTGTGAAAACAAGCAGGTACCAAATCTTTGGCTTCGTAAGCTCGTAATAATTTTTGAGCCTGTTGCCGGCGCTTATTTGTGGGAGCAGGGTGCCCATGTCAAATTTTTAACTATTCTGTTATAAAAGGCAATATCATGACATCCTCCTCCAAGAGATCTATACCTATTTTGCTATTTTGATATAGAGGTAGGATAGATTATTTCGCGTGCGGTCTTCCTCATTTCGATAAATGTTTCTGTCTTTTGAACCCCCTCAACGCGACCCACCTTTTCAGAAATCAAGTGGTGCATTTCATCAAGAGACTGTGCATTCATTGTTACTAGGATGTCAAATCTTCCAGTAACTTCTGCGATTTCTCGTACCTCTGGAATCCTGAACAGCTCGTTGAGGACATTGTCTCTCATCTTTGAATCCATATTAATTCCTGTGAGTGCTTTGACATTGAATCCTAGAGCCTCGTCATTAACCACTATGGTAAATTTCTTGATAAGGCCTCTTTTCACGAGTCTTTTTATTCTACTGTAAACTACGGAAGCATTAACATTGATCTTTTTCGAAAGTTTGGGTACAGAAATACTCGCGTCTGTAGCAAGCTCACTCAAAATTTTGAGATCTAAATCATCCGTTTTTCCCATACAATGTCGTAATTATATCTCTAATTGAGTGACTAATAAACGTATTAATTTCAAACTTAGCAGCGTTTTTTGGAAAATCATGTGTAGCTAAAGGATCCTCCTATCTTTCAGTGATTCTGCAAGCAAAACTGCACCCTTTGCCGAACCCATTTTCTCGTTATGTGATAACAAAACGTATTTCAGCCCATTGCTAAAGACAGTATCCTGTCTCAGTCTACCCACTACTGTTGTCATCCCATCATTAATCTCCCTATCTATTCGAGGCTGCGGTCTAGTGGGATCGTCATGGACAACAATAAAATCTTTTGGAGCTGTTGGTAGTTTTTTCACTGCTACAGATTTAGAAAATTTTAACATCTGCTCTTTTGCATCTTCTGGCTCACAATGCCTTTTCGTTCCAACAAAGACAACTTCTGTATGACCATCCAAAACCGGGACCCGGGTGCAAGTACAACTTACCTTAAGTGTAGCGGGCGTAATAGATCTGGAATTGACGTCACCTAAAATCTTCTTGGATTCTATTTGAACTTTTTCCTCTTCTTTAGGAATGTACGGAATGACATTGTCCATGATATCGAGTGCAATAACCCCAGGCGATCTGCCCGCTCCAGATAAAGCTTGGAGCGAAGTCATAAAAACCATCTCGACTCCGAACTCATTCATGATTGGTTTTAGTGTAATGGCAAGGCCTGTGGTAGTGCAGTTTGGCAGCGGAGCAATGAATCCTTGCCATCCCCTATTTTTTCTTTGGGTGTTTAGTAACTCGGCGTGCTGGTCATTTACACCGGGAATCAAAATTGGAACATCTTCTTCATATCTAAAGGCGGCAGCAGTACTTATAACAGGAACCGATTTTGCAAATTGCGGCTCAATTACTTTTGCGTCCTCAGATTCCAAAGCAGTAAATATTAGATCGAATCTTTTTGGGCTTATATCTTCAACCCTGCTAATGATGACATCCCTTATGTATTCTGGAATCGTTTCTTTGCTGTGCCAGCGAAGAATTCCAGATTTTGGATCGCGCAGTGCATCCATGTATTTTTTGCCAGCAGATCGCTCTGATGACACTATCTGAGTTAACTCGAACCATGGATGTTTATTTAACGCAAGAACAAATTGCTGTCCAACAGCGCCTGTAGCTCCGATAAGGGCAACTTTTAGCATACGATGGCCGGTAATCGGTATGCAGTTAATAATCTTTTTCAGACTGAATTAAATCAATTATACAATATCTCTTTAAGTTCTATATGATCTGATCTAATGGAAATTGAAATGATAATAAATGGAAAAACGTTCAAACTGATTAAGAAAAATCGTGATAGAGCTACGTGGTTGCTTCCATGGAGGCATTTATTCAGTAGACCCCAGCCTAGTCAAAATCGACTTTAGTTCAAATGTTAATCCACTTGGAGTCTCGAAGATTGTCCTCAGCTCTATTCAAAAAGACCTGCGTTCACTTTCTTCATCGTACCCAGATCCTGAATGCAGGGATCTGAAAAAAAGTCTATCAGATTATCTTAAAATTCATTGTGAATGCATTAATGTAGGAAACGGAGCGACCGAAATAATCCACAACTTTGCCAGAATGTTTGCAAGGGAAAAAGTCATCATCCCGTCTCCGTCATTCTGCGAATACGAGCTTGCATCAAGGCGAATGGGTGCAAGCATTATTCTCGTACCACTCAAGAACTTTAACTTGGATGCTGATCTAATTATTGAAAAAGCTAAGGGGTCTGATGCCATATTTTTATGTAATCCGAATAACCCTACTGGTCTGCTTTACAGAAAGTCACTAAAAACGATTATCGAACGCCTTGACAGTTCGACAAAAATACTTGTAGACGAATGTTTTATCGAACTTGTTAATGGATCGAATCGACATACTATGATTAGGAACATAGATGAATTTGATAATTTGATAATTTTACGATCGCTCACAAAATCTTTTGGCCTTGCGGGTCTCCGGCTCGGATACAGCGTATCCAACCCTAGGCTTGCCAAAAAATTGGCTTCTGGTCAAATATCTTGGAACGTAAACGGGATAGCACAGAGAGCTGGCATCGTGGCACTCAGAGATTCACAGCATTTAACGAGAGCACGAGCGATTGTGAAAAAGGAGCGTGACTTTATGTACAGCAACATAAGGAAAAAGACACAATGTTTTTCACCCTTTAAATCTGATGCAAATTATTTCTTAATTCGTCTAACAAATCACAATTCCTCGACAGAAGTAAGAGATTCTCTTTTGACCAGAAGTGGAGTACTTGTGAGGGATTGTAGTACATTCAGCGGAATGGGGTCAAAATACATTCGGGTAGCCATCAAGAATCACGGAGAGAATCTTATCTTACTAAATGCTCTGGAGTCGATTGAAAGCTGAAAGCGAGACTTTTGATGATCCAAGGAACATCATCTGGCGCAGGTAAAAGTACTATTGTTATGGGGTTGTGCAGAATTTTTTCTGATCTAGGATATCGTGTAGCTCCATTTAAGGCTCAGAATATGTCTTCGAATATACATATTATTACCGAAAAATCCGAATCTAAAGAGATAGCCCTAGCCCAGGCTATCCAAGCCGAAGCTTGTAGAAAACGACCAGACGTAAAAATGAATCCTATTTTAATAAAACCGCTCGGCAACTACCGGAGCAGGGTTATCTTGAACGGCATCTTTTATTCCGAAATGCATGCCAAAGAATATTATGAAACATTCACCTTGCAAAAGGGTTTTCCAATCATCATTGAAGCGCTCGAAAACCTTAGAATAGAAAATGATATAGTGGTAATTGAGGGAGCCGGTTCACCAGCTGAAATTAACATTTCGAAGTATGACATAGCAAATATGTTGCTTGCAAAGAAAGTCGAAGCACCGGTAATCATTGTGACAGACATAGAAAGAGGAGGATGTTTTGCCAGCATTGTAGGTACTCTCAAGTTACTAAAACCTCAATATAGGAGCTTAATACGAGGTTTTCTAATAAACAAATTCCGTGGCGATCCATCGATCCTAGAATCAGCAATAAAATCCGTAGAAAAAATTACGCGAAAAAAAAATTTTGGCGTAATACCCAAGTTAGCTTTTAATTTGCCAGCTGAGGATTCGCTTGACGGTGCTTCAAAAGTTGAAATTCCATCGAGAGCATGGAGCAGGGAGATCGACATCGTTGCAAACTCGATAAAAAATAAGATCTCTATAGATGAGATAATGACAAATGTTGTGGGTCTAGATAAAATATGATGGAGGTGGGCTACGGATATTTATTAATTGGACTAATGGGGGGAGTTTTAATAGATATCTTGTTTGGGGATCCCCCAAATAAGTATCATCCCGTGTCATGGCTAGGAATTCTAATTGGCTTCTTTATACCAAAATTAAAAGGAGACAAAGATGGTCACAATGTGAATAAGGAGAAATTGGGCGGGATGATTTTCGCTATCGTATTAATTGCATTAATTGGCATCGCAACCCAGCTTTTAGTCTCTATGTGTCTTCATCTATTCGGATTAGTTGCCGCTACTATTCTCACGGCTCTAATATTGAAAGTTGCTCTTGCCATAAAGGGAATGGAAAAACATGCTTTCGAAATCATAAACGCCCTAGAAAGGGGCGACATTAAGAGCGCACAACATAATTTGTCATTGATAGTAAGAAGACAGACTAAACAGCTGAGTAGACAAGATGTACTTTCGGCTACAATAGAATGCATAGGAGAAAGCACTGTCGACGGAATTGTTGCGCCACTGTTTTTCTATTCAATATTAGGACCAGCTGGAGCGCTAGCATACAGGATCATTAATACACTTGATTCCATGGTAGGCTACAAAGATGATTATTACAAGAATATTGGATGCATGTCTGCTAAATTGGATACCATCGCTAACTATGTTCCTGCTAGAATTACCTCGTTTTTGATGGTTATTTCCTCTCGATTGCTTGGCGCGGATTGGAAGAATTCTATTCAGATTTTGCGTCGTGACCACAGCAAGACTCGTAGCCCAAATGCTGGATACCCGATGGCCACAATGGCTGGCGCTCTTCGAATTAAGCTTGAAAAAGTCGGGCATTATTCACTAGGGGAAAATCGTGAGCCCTTGTCTATCGCGAAATGTAAGATAGCAATCTCTATAATGAAATTAACAACAATTCTGTTCAGCCTTAGTCTTTCCATTCCGATGTTACTAATTTTATATCTGGTTGGTTGGTGGAAACTTCTATTTGGCCTTTAGATGGATACAAGCAATAATTTCATTTCTGTCAATAATACCTACTTCTAGACATTCAGCCACTATCGACATTTATTCTGTCGCAAAGGTCATGTATCTTTTTCCCATCGCTGGAGCTATTATTGGGACCATAGTGGGGGTATTCGCATATGCAATTTCGTTTTATATACAACCTCTCCTCCTAGGGGTTCTGGTAACGGCAGTACTTGTTATAATCACAGGGGTAAATCATACGGATGCGCTTGCTGATTTTGCTGATGGATTAATGGCTAAGGGAGGGAAAGAAGATAAACACAAAGCAATGCGTGATCCAGCAGTAGGCTCTGCCGGAACGGTATCGGTTGTTCTTTACGTCGCAGGTATGATTGTTGCACTATCTAGCTTCCACTTTGAAGGGTTAAAACTGTTAACCAGTATTGTAGTTGCTGAAGCAATTGCTAAATACACGATGGTGCTGCAGGCCCACATAGGATTATCCGCATGGGAAGGTTTCAGTTCTCCGTTTACTGCCAGCATGAAGGATAGACGAAAAATGTTAGCTGCCACAGCAATTATAATACTAATTCTAGTGCTAACAGGAGGCGGATATGCTGGGATTATGTCGTTAAGTGGTTCCGTACTGATTGGAATAATATTACATTACATTTCAAAGAGAAGCTTTGGTGGCATATCTGGAGATGTCATTGGCGCATCGAACGAGCTCACTCGTCTTTCATCTTTAATCATTTTCTCTTCAGCAACAAACGATTGGTCCAAGCAAGTACTATGATAGCTGCTTTAATGTGTGGCGGGAGAGGCACCAGAATGGGGATCGCCCCTGAAACCGAAAAACCATTGTTAAAACTGAAGGGGAGCACTATGATTGACCGGGTGCTCCATGCATTGGTAGGATCCGGGCAATTCGAGAAAATAGTAGCCATCCCCAGCATCAATACGCCCAAAACCAACACATTCATCCGTAATCATTATTACTCTTCTTTAGAACCGATCGATGTAGTCGAAACTGGCGGTATCAGCTATTCAAAAGATCTTTCGGTGGCTGTCTGCAAGTTCAAACCTGCAAGGGTCTTCGTAGTATCGGCAGATCTTCCACTACTGAATTCAAAAATTGTTCAAAACGTTGTTGTCAGATGTTTGCCTAGTGACCCATGTGTGTCTATTTTGGTTGAAAAGCTGTTTGTTGAAAGTATTGGTATCAAACCCAGCATAGTGACCGTTATAAGAAGAAAAGGATATTGTCACTCAGGGATAACTATTCTTGACTCTTCAAAAGTTAACCGCGAGTTTAGTTTAGCGGAACATTATATAGTGATGAACGAGAAGGAGCTAGCAGTCAATGTAAACACAACAAGAGAATTGGAGATCGCCGAGGGAATGCTTGAGGACGAGAATTAGTCAAGTATGTTCAGGACTTTGCCGAGAATATTCGCTTTGGCCCCAGCCTTTTTAGCAAGCGGTTGACCACAAGATTTACAGTTAATGTCTGTTGTTGTATGCGTAAAGATAATCCTTTTTTCTCCACACTCAGTACATTGGACAGAAATAAAATTACTATTTGGCTTCGGAATCATTATATTTCTTTTAGACATCATTATTATCATCATCACCTTCTTAGGGCTGTATTTCCAGTTTCCGCATTCGTATGCCTTCCTTCATCGTCTGTCTTTGACAGGTTTTACAGGTATAGCGTAATCTGATCTTCTTTGTCGTCTTCGCAGTCCTCTTGAGCTCTGGAAACTTTTGGCCTCCATAACCTCGCTTATCCTCAGCGTGTCGGCGTGCACCCTGTGCAGTGGCCCTGTCCTTGCCCTTCTTATAAATGGACACTGCTTGGACTGTATGAGTCTTGCATTTAGAACAGAATTTGTTCTGTTCTTTCTGCATTTTCATCATATACGATGCTAGTCAAGGGTAATTTAAGGAAAGCGTCTCCGGATAACATCCGGTAATTTATATAATCTATAAACTGACGACAGATCATTTATCACTGCCACACTATACATAACATTGTTATCCTTTATGGACGGACAGATTCTATGAACAGAAAGGTAACAGCATGGGTAGTTTCTATGTTTCAGTTGCCATAGTAACGATCGTGGTCTAGATGCAGCGAAAATTCATGCAGAAGAGGGCACTTAGGATTGTCAGCATTTGGACCGGGCCGAATATTCGAAAATCCTGTGGGGCTATGCAAAAAAAGTAAAATATTGGGAAACATGAAAAAATATAATATTTACACGGGAGATTCAAAAAAAATTGATTTTGAGGTACGAGAAATAATCGATACAGACTTGCACAGAGGTTTTTTCGACACATTATCGAATTTGACGGAGGTTGGAAAAATCAGTGAAGACCACGAGAATGCAAAGAAAGTCCTACATGAAATTAGATCTTATCCATTCTACAAAGTCTTTGTAGCAGTTAAAAAGGACGGCGAAATCATCGGTTCAAACACATTATTGATAGAGCAGAAGTTTATACATAATGGAGGGAGAGTGGGGCATATTGAAGACGTTGCAACGAAAAAAGGATATGAAGGTCTGGGTATCGGCAGAGCGTTAGTGGGCCGGTCCTTAAGGTTTGCTGCACAAATGAAATGTTACAAAGTTATTCTCGATTGCTCAGAAAAGAACGTGCCGTTCTATAAAAAAATTGGCTTCAAAAAGTATGGACTCTCTATGAGGTATGACTTGCTCTGAAACTCACAGGGTCTTGGTCAAAAAAACAAGAAACCCGAAACCAAGATGATACTTATGATGAGATTCTAGACGACAAATTGGCTTCTGAAGAATATGTTAAACGTCATAGCCCTTACAAGAGTTACGAATTGTACTTTGTGCCTCGTCCAGTAATTGCGTTAAACAGCGAGTCGATGCGACGTTCCTTCGAGAAAGGAAGGTCATAAAAAATGAACCCGACATCTACAGTAGTACGTCCATATGTTTCTCACAATTTTTTGACTATAACGTAAATCACTTTTGAGAACAAGCAATATTGCTAGCCTCGTAGTCTAAAATTATGCGGCTTTGCTATCGTGCTGTTCGTGGAGTAAATTTGGTAGAGATGGGGAATTTGTAGTAGCGATTTACCTGAACTCCTGTGGCTGGAATGTACAGTTATCTCGCGGAAGTAGGGGACCTGCAGATATCATTGCAACCAGAAGGTCGACTAAATGGCTAATACAAGTAAAATCAAGTAGAAAGATTCCGAGCCTCAAAGGTCAGGAGCTAAATCGATTGAGAGAAATGGCTAAAAGTGCTGATGGCCTCCCGATAGTGGCCACGGTGCAGCCTAAGGAGACGGCCATTGCAGTATCAACAGAAGAGGCAAGAGGTGTCGATTCTAATGAATACACCATACAGATAGGAAATGATGCAGGGAGACGAAGTGAATCGACAGCTTATGGAATATTTCTCTACTCCCTTGTAGATTGGAAGATAGTGTACCCCTAGACGAGAAAGTGTCACAATTATACTTTTACCGGAAGATACTACCAGCACGCTTATAAGCCACCTTTGCCAAACTCGTCTCCCCGTGTATGCACGGGTTTCCAGCATGGATTCGAATGGTCTAGGCGAGCAATATATGTGTAAATGTTAGCAGAATAGCTTTCGCACGTATGATAATGCCTACCTACTCTATGCTGTGAAGCTAAGGAGAATATTTTGTTGATGCAATCAACTTCAACTTCACAGATTTCTAAATTGTCTTCAAGTATGGGCAACCGCAAGCGCTGAGATAAATGAGAATGTTTGGCCCGTTCTGGAAGCCATCATCACTAATTACCCTCAAAGTATTTTACACGCTCTTTTTTAAATTCCCGCAAGCTGAATAAAATCTTATAATCTTTAATGCCAATCGATTCAGACATCTGGACTGTAATTTTTTCTGCTGCTTCTATTGTACGTGCGTGAACCATACTGAATAAATTAAACTGCCAATCTGGATAAATTGGTCTCCGATAACAATGACTCACCTGCGGAAAAGCAGCGAGTTTATTGCCGACCTCGTCGATTTTTAAATCAGGCACTTTCCATACTACCATGCCATTGGCAGTGAAACCTGCATCCCGATGACGCAAGATTGCTGCGAATCTTCGCATTACACCAAGTTGTTCATATTCTTTAGCCTTTGCAAAGAGTTGGGAGGTTGTTATGCCAAGAGTGTGTGCGAGCTCCTTAAACGGTTCTGCTATTACCTTTAGATCCTTCTGCAGTTCACGGATAAATTCTTTGTCTCGTTCGGTGAGATTGAATTTCCGTGGATTCAAAGTCTTAACCTTGTCGGTTGGTTCTGGCATTTTGGCATCTTCATTAACCATATCTAGTCTAACACCTATCTTATAGAGTTTCAAAGTTGGCAGCACACGATATTTCATAACACCATCTATCGAAGCCATTCTCTCTAAATCCATCTTTATATCCGCATAGGGAGGAACAGCAAGCGTAAACCACATGTTGAATTCGTGACTTCTCTCATAATTATGACTCACTCCTGGGTGCTTGTTTACTTCTTCGGCAACGTGATTGAGTTTGTCAGGTTTAACCACAAAAGCCACTAGAGCACTTTTATAACCAAGTCGCCTTGTATCAAAAATGGCATTAATCTGCCTAATTAGACCGATCTCCTTCAAGTGGGAAGTTCTTTGCATAACATCTTTTTCAGAAATATTGTAACGTTTTGATATCTCAAGATACGGTCTATCAGTTAGCGGAAAAACCCATTGGATTTCATTCAAAAGTTGTTTATCTACTGTATCGATTTGTTGTGCCTGGACTGATCTTGGTACCAAGGAATATTCGTCATGCTTGCTCATCTATTAAAAACCTATCCACTTATGATTATAATAATAGCACGAATTTACTTCTTAACCCACTAAATAGCTCTTCTCTGAGATGTTGTATTTTAGAAGGTTTATACCTTTACTAGGGCGGTTCATCGCTTTCAATAATAGCATCATGCGCCTTCATGAGGTTCTTCTTTGGTTGGGTTAATCCAATAACAGAAAAATATGGCACCTACCGACCAGATAACTAAGTGAATTTATGAAGATACTTGTAACTGGTGGAGCCGGTTTCATAGGATCTAA
>WJXE01000500.1 GCA_009665115.1 Nitrosopumilales archaeon | reverse complement strand
GTTCTTCTCATTAGATGAATCTCATTAGATGAATGAATTGAAGGCGTAGTAGCAAAAAAGATATACAAAAATGATAATTTGTATTGTTCCACTTTCACCTTAGAGTAGCATCCACATCTTCAATCATCTTTTTACCACTTCTTTCTGAATAATAGAATCTAAGCCACAACATTAAGCTAAACAAGACCATTGACACAACATGTATTTCTAATCCAATATTTCCTTGAAGGGCAGGAAATACAATGATTCCATTATCCTCAAGATTACCAACTATCTCTCCCAAAATCCATACGAGTAGAAATATCGAGATCTGAAATTGAAAACTTCTGATACTTTTAGATCTTGCTGCTTGCCATACAAATATAGCCAAAGCTATCAAAAGCAGAATTATTGTGATGTTGTTCATAAAAAGAAGGAAGATACCAGGATTCAACGCCATAACCATGTTTTTTGTACCCAAATTCTTTGGTTTGGTGAAACCAGAATAGACTATGCCAAAGAATATTAATGATAAAACAGAAAGCGGTTGAAATACACCTTCGGCTAATAGACTATATCCAAGAAATCCAAATACATGATACACAGCATGTATTAGTATGAAAACCGTAAGCAGTAGTGTCAATTTCTTTAGATTGTCTTTCAATTTTATGGTGAGGTAAATTGGAACTGCTGAAGAAGCAAGAATAATAATGGCACTAATAAATTGAAGTTGAATCACTATCATTTTTCAAAATACCTTAGAATTTCTAGATAACAGAAACCATTGCTCCGATAATTAATGCCAAAAATGTAGTATCTACCACTGTTAAACATATATTGCTTCTAATCACAAGCTATACCCGTCCAGACAACACCGTCGCTAAGCATATGCATTTCATAATAACAATTGCAAATCTCCCATGGCGTAATCTCAAACTTATTTAAAAGAAAGAGGATAAACTCAAGTAACATATTGTAGAAAAATAAAAAAATCGGCGGATTTTTCTTGATTGATCACTGCTTCTGAATGAAATGTTATTTTTTAATGCACTGTCTTAATCTTAGTAGTTGGGACCCGTTGTGGTTGTGGGTGGTGGAGATGTTGTACTTTTAGGCATTACAGAAGATGAGGACGTCGAGTTACCGGCAGTCGGATTACCACCAGGAGTAC
>WJXE01000499.1 GCA_009665115.1 Nitrosopumilales archaeon | reverse complement strand
AAAGTAGTTTTTGAATCGTCTCTTAATTCCATTACCAACGATTCTTTTCTATCAACTACCAGAATTGTGGCTTTGGTCTCTGACATTTGTTCAATGTATCTAACATCTATTATTATGTGATCAGAACAATACTGTTTTAATTGCTGTACTCTTTCTTCAATTAAACTGTTTCCCGGCACCAATATTCTAACTATTACATTTCTCTCTCTTGCTGCTTGTATTGCTAATGGTATAGCGCCAATTTTATCTTGGCGAATAAAAGCGTTGGTAGTTGGAAATATCCATAATATTTCTTCTTTAGCTGCCTTTACAATATCCAAATATATGCCCTGTGCTCTTGCTGAGCTTGGTATAACTTCTATATCTGCCAAGTCAACTCCTTCCTCTATCTCTTTTATCCTCTCTACAGCATCAGTACCATTTTTCCATAGATCTTCAAAGATAGAATTATAGTGGCTGATGTATGCAGGTTCGTTACTAGTTAAGAGACTTTCCATTATTTTACCTCCTTCCATCTTGTCTATAGTGGCATTAAAGTGTCTATTATCAACAGCAAAATTCATAGGTGTTAAATTTTTGACATGTCTTATCTGTACTCCTGTATTTAGAAATAATTTGACTAAATCCATGCTGTCTTTGTCTATTGAAATAATCCATCTAACGCCCTTGCCTTCCCCTCTTTTTCTATGTCTACCTATTATTTTTTTATATTCATCAAAGAAGTAGTTATAGACTAATTGCATTCCACCGATTGATGAGCAAACTGATCTTTCAGAGGCTTTCTCAATAACAGATTGCATATGGCTGAAAATTTGCTCTTTATTTTCTAATACTTTAGTTTCATATTGTACTATCCCCTCCTCAATTTCCCTTATTCTCCGCTCAGCTGGAATTGCTCTGCTCCAAAAACTATCAAAAACATATTGTTGCTGATGTTCTACAATTTCCTTTACATTGCTATAGATGATTTGAGATGCTGGCTCCCCTTTTCTATGCAAGCTTGCAGGAGCAATGTATTCTGTTTCACTTATGTAGAAATTTCCCTTAATTCCCTCTATATGACGAAGCTCATCAACCATTTTTATTAACTGTTTACAATAGCCGATATTATTTTTTGGCATCAAGAAACGCTTTTTTTAGGTGTTCAATTTCGATAGCTAATGATGGCCGGCTATAATCTACGCAAGCATCGATTCTACTCTTTGCATTAGAGGTAAATTGTAATACTGTATTTACTACGTTCTCCTTACCATGTAATACCTCAGTCCTTTCACTGATTTTATCTGATGATGCTGTAGTCAAGAGAGAAAGTTTTACCATATAGTGTGAGTTCTGCTGCTATTTAACCCTAATAAGTAACGATTATGATAAAATCATAATACTAGTCAGTCTAACTCAGAGTAGTTATTCGACCTTGCCTTTATCAAACGAGCGTGTTCCATCAGGAGAGTTCATATTCTTTTTCTGCAATTTTGTTGTAGTTCCCAATTCTATCACAGGTAAATGAGATCCTCTGCTAGTCCATATCGTTTACTCCCTTATGGGTCTCTCTCAAAGAGAGTATTAGGTAAGT
>WJXE01000498.1 GCA_009665115.1 Nitrosopumilales archaeon | reverse complement strand
AGTGTGGTATAGTGTCTCTAACCCTGCATATACTCTCTTGATTTCTTTAATTTCTTCAGACATAGTTGTCACCTTGTAGATCTAGAAGAAAATTCTTGAATCCTAATAGACTTAACATCCTCCATTTTATATACATACGTATCTCCTTAATAAATTTCAATTTCAGATGTATACGAAGTTTGACCATAAGTTTGAGAATAAGCAGGGCATATTATACAATGATGCTATAGAACTTCATGATCGTCTTTGGATATTTTCTAGCCACACTCTCCAAACACCTAACGATAAATCAAATGGTCAATAAAGTCTCACAATGGTCCATCCCTGCCGTGTTAATAATATCGTCTTCTGCCCTGTTCTTATATGGAAGGACCTTTGTTCGATGTGTGCCGTGTTATATAATGATTCTCATATTCTCTTGTACCCTCATTATTTATGAAGAACCAATTAATAAGGTCGTAATTCCAATGAGTCCATCACCTACATGTTTCTTTGAGTATTGATCTGTAGTACTTCCATGTACGCCTGCCTTTTCAGCAGGACCATCCTTTGTAATTGTATCTACGAATATACCACTAAGATGGGTTGCTAATGGTATACCTGTGAGATTTTCTGCTAAATCTGATGTCAAACTACCACCCTTAAGCCCAAGATAAGGATGTACATAGTACCCCTTTTCAATTAATGTGGAGACTATTCTTGTCATTGTGTTAGATGGAATTGCAAATCCTATTCCAGAGAATGTACCCGTACCAGAAAAAATCGCAGTATTCATTCCAATAACTTCTCCTTGGAGATTAAGTAGAGGTCCACCAGAGTTGCCAGGGTTTATGGGTGCATCAGTTTGAATTGGATTTGGTATAGAAAATCCTGCCCCAGTAGCTGGAAGTAATCGTCCTAAGCCACTTACGATACCAGTTGTCATAGTATCACTAAGCCCAAATGGGTTACCGATAGCAATTACTTGATCTCCAACTTCTAGTTCAGAAGAATTTCCGATTACAAGTGGTTTAAGAGAAGATAATAGCTGTTGCTGCTGCTGAGTAACATTCTGCGAAATTTGTATAACTGCGATATCACTATAGATATCACTTGCGACAACCTTTGCAGTATATCTATTTCCATCTACAAATGTTACATCTACTATCTTAGCATCACCTACTACG
>WJXE01000497.1 GCA_009665115.1 Nitrosopumilales archaeon | reverse complement strand
AGTGTATAGTGTGTTACTGACAAGAGAACCTAAGTAGTATCCGATTCAATGGGCAAGATAGTAGTTAGTGTAGCGTGTATCTCTGATTGTATCTTATGGGTAATCAGCCATTGCGATTCTTGTTTTTCACAAGAACATTTCACCAACTGATGTTCGGTAAAGGATTTTGTTGCTATAATATGGCAGATTATAACGGGCTTACAGAGATGCAGAAGCAAAAGTTACTTGATCAGCACAGCAAGGAATTAATGGTAACGAATAATTAGCTTTATACATACTTAGGGTAGTTGCTATTCCGGAGTTCGTATGCGGTGACAAAACACTTTCTTGTCTTTTTTTATCTACTGTATAGTTCAAAGCCGTTCATCTGTGTTATCTTAACATCGAGAGGTGAAAGGTCGTAATAGTCTGGTTGAAATTACTTAATGGCATTGCAAGATCATCGAAGACATCTAGCGAGCGAGAAGTAGAATTTGTATTTTCTTTTCTACATTTGCATGTCGTAGGGTCATCTATTTGACCAGATTTTTAAGCAACAACAAATTACAACATTAATTCATAACCAGTACTGTTGAACACTCCAATGGAAGTGTCAAACTCTCCACTCAATATACAGACTAAACCATTCATCCATCCCAAAGTCTCGGACTCGGTAAAATGGGTTCGTAACACTACAAATTTCCCATTCTTGTTCACGTCACGTCCTTTAAATGTGAGCTCGTGATGGTCTTCCGTATTAAGTACGCCCTGCCAATGCGAGATGGTTATGCCATTATTATGTATAAAGGAGCGTCCTGAGCCACTGGCTCTTCCTGAAGGGAAGGAATCACATCCTTTAATATCACCAGTCCAAGTGCTTTCTCTCTCTATCACTCCTTCCTTCTTATTCTCAAAAACAATCTTGCTCTCAGTTGGTTTGTCTATCTCTTCAAATAGTTTTCTTCCTATAGATAACCCACCGTTTACCAACTCTCAGCTCCCCCTCACTCGGTTTTGTCATTTACTTATTAAAAAGTATTGTATTCAATCTCAGCACAGACGGTGTTATGCTAGTATTTGCCACCTTATTTTTGCATATCCTCTCATCTATCCGGCAGTGGCATTGAGATGGGAGACTCTCCTAGTAGTTCAAAGTAGGCACTGCAAAGTGCACTGTACTGCACTGTACTGC
>WJXE01000496.1 GCA_009665115.1 Nitrosopumilales archaeon | reverse complement strand
GTATATTGTTAAAGGTATTATCGACGCTCTGTGATTATTTTTTTATTTAATGAATAGCTGTCCACTTTTTTTCTTTATCAACACTAAAATAGCAGTCATGATTGCAGCAGGCATTACGACACCAACAATGATACTTTTGGCAACAATGTCTGGAGGAGGGAATGGTGCTGACACTGAAACCCTAAATGATGCCAATGCAAGGCCAAACGAATCTTTATTTATACTAACTAGGATCTGATTATGTCCACTATCTGGAAAGGAATACTTTAAGGAGAAATCGCCATTTACAACAGGTATATTTAGAAATTTGAATGCCCTTTGAAAATCATTTATTATTACCGCACTTGCTCTAAAGTTCTTTATGTGCTGCCCTGTCGTTAAATTTTGGACACTGAAACTAAGCTCAGTAGGAGAATCGGCAATTGGTTTTTCTGGTTTATATGCAAACTGAATTTTGATTCCAGTTTCCTTATCTACCCATTGTTGTAATGTTGGTCCTGACAAATGTGCATAGACCGTAGCTTTAGGAGATGTATTTCCAATGACCAATATGACGAAGATCGATGTTATTGATAACGTCATAACGCGCGTTGATATGTTCAAGTTTTTACTGGTCACAGGCAAGTTATCCTATCCTATTTTAGAACTATTAGTAATTAAACAAATGTCATCATAGTAAATGCCGCTCATGAAACCCTACTACCCCCAGACAGAGAGGTAGTTTTGATAGGGGTCAGAGTTGAGAAGGCATGCTTTCATTCTGCTTTCATTCTGTCTTTGTACCCGTTTTCGTTGGTATAAAGTGAAGATTGATGAGCTCAATGCACCAATTATCGCTCCAGGAATTATTGTCATGATCGATGTAATAGGCAATGTAATTAGAAAGTATGGGATTGTGTTTGCAATATGATCGGTAATAAATGTGTGAGTGGGAAGAAGTAGATGTGTAAATGTTAGATTAATCCATGGAAAGTCAATCATATAGAAGGCTGATCCTATAATCGCTCCGGCGATTATCATTTTTGATTTTTCTGAGCTCCTCTTTAGTAGCGATGTATTAAGAATAAGGTCAGCTATTATAACTGTTGGATAGACTATCAATGCATACCAGGGTAAGAAAGATACAGCTCTATAAGATGGCACAATACTTGCAAATACATTCATACCTATCAGTACTATGGCAACGGCACTTGCAGCACCAAATTTACCGCCATCACCGCCGACGCCACCAATAGTTTTGGATGCTGTAAGAAAGACAACAGAGCATATCAAAGGTAAAGCAACTATTGCTATTATTGTCGCAGCGATAGGATCCAAATTAAAGTTAAAGTGTTGTCCATTAGAAAGAGGTAAGGCAAACATATGAACATACCATATCAGCGTTAACCACATAGCAGCAAATGCAGGAATCAATGCGCCCTTAATCATCAACTTCTTACTTTTTGATGAGAAGTGCACATTAATTCTCGCAAGTCCGAATACCACTGCGACAGAGTTAATGAGCATGCCGGTCGCGAGGGTTAAGTGAGTGGGACTTAACAACCCATCAACTCCAAATGTTTGGTGCCACCAGAAGTCTGCTGGTCCTGCCACAAGTGCAATTCCGGAGCCTATTATTAACAGTTTGAATCCAGTAGCAAATAATTTTGTACGAAGTTCTTTGTTCCGCAATAATAAAATGCCTCCGATACCAGCAGCTATCGTTAACATGCCGACGCCTGCATAGAGCACAGCATGAGACGGCGTAAAGAACGACTCTGGTCTTTGTAGCAGGTGAGATGTGACATCCCAGCTAGTTCCTCCGATCTGTAGAAAAGCCCCTGTGGTGGCCAATATCAAAGCAGCTAATAGTATGTCCATAATACGTGAATGTAAAACACGACTACTCTGATGCTGCATGTTCTCTTACAATAAAACATGTAAGGCCACCTAATAAGCAT
>WJXE01000495.1 GCA_009665115.1 Nitrosopumilales archaeon | reverse complement strand
ATCCAATGAAAAGAGATAAGAAGTTGGCACGACTACTTGTTGGCATTAACTATCGAATCGGTTCCAATCGGAATATTGCCGCTCTGCGTGCGCTAGTACCCTCCGTCGCAAATGCTTTGCCTATTGATGCCGTTGTTTCTCCATGCGGATAAAAAATATCTGATACCATTATAGGTCGATGAGCTCGTCAGATTTTATTTTTGTCCTAATTTGAGTAGAAGATGCAGAACAGTGGGGATTTTCAAATGGCCAAATATTTGCAAACAAGGTTGTGAGATCGTAGTAATAATTTTCGGTGTGTAATGCAGGCACCTTTTAGAGAGAAACGTAAAGGTTGCTCTTCAAGTCTTTTAGTCTTGCCTCGCGGATCTTTCTAACATGGTCCAAGTCAATGTCTAGCGCGAATGTCTGATCTTTGATGGAACCGATTATCCGCCTCGGAACAGCAATATCGGTTTTTTTGTCATAATCGAAGGCAACTAAAATGCTCCTCCCTCCGTACATGTCGTCACAAACATTTGGCGCTGCTACTGGTATCCTATTCTCCAACGCCCTCACCTGCACATACATATGCCAAGGCTCTATTCCTTTTTTGCTTATCTTTGATGGAAAGAAGACAATCTCTGCACCCTTTCGCGCAAGTGCCCTGGATACTTCCGGAAAGACAACATCGTAGCATATCCCTATTCCGAACTTGAAGCTGCCGCCATCAAACATCTCCATCGTGGTACCAGATTTTACAGCATTCCTTTGATTCCCAAACGGATGTATCTTGAATTGCCTTCCTAGTATCGTTCCGTCCCTTGAAATAACAGGGGCCGAGATGTATAGGGTACTATCGATTCTCTCGAGAAAGGCACCTGATATGACAATCATATTCTGTTCCTTTGCCATATCAATAATTTGCTTGAACTCCTGTTCGAAGCTGTTAACTGCTTTGGGATACCACAGTTCCGGTAGGCATACGATATCCGGCTCTGCGGCTCCAACCGTCCTGAGCATCCTTATAACATGTTCAATTGATTCAGCTCGATTTTTCTGTGACCGTAACTGAAGCAGAGCTACCTTGACCACGATGAAGGCTAAATATCCTAGTGTATTAATTATATCTATTCAGTGTATATAGCAATTTTTTTGGATTTGTCGTTTTCGACTAACTGCTCTCAGCTATCTCGAAATATTTAATATCATC
>WJXE01000494.1 GCA_009665115.1 Nitrosopumilales archaeon | reverse complement strand
GTATTATTTCTCAGAATCCGGGCATCATTTTTGATGATATTATTTATATTTCATTATATTCGTCAGGCACGCACTCCTTAACTTAAGGAATGAAAATAAGAGAGTCCATCCCCCTTAAATATAAGAAAGCGAAGGATTGGCGGCCTCATGATCGCCCCTACAATTCCTAGCAAGGGAAGCATTGTTAAAACTAGCAGCGTCCCTTAACAGCATGGAGTTTGTTGAATTATGATGACAAATATAATAAAGACGACAACAATGATAGGAGGATTGGTTTTAATCCTTGTCTCTTCTGTAATAGCAATAACACAAACAGTAACAGCAGCAATAAGACAACACTTGTTAAAGGAACAAATTATTCATAATACATGAAAAGAATTATGTAACGTGCAAGTTTTATCTCATAATTCACATTGCACCTACGGCAGTGTTTTAGAGCACACAAGTAGGATCTAGTAGGAAACACCTACTAAATATAGATCGGTTCGGGTAATTTATCGGAGCAAAATCACGCCGTCAATAGAGCATTAGATGAAACAAGAGATAATATCAGACGAATAGTAGGTGAAGCTAGGAGAGAGATTTCCACGTAACACACAAGCAATCAATGAATATCAAGAACATACTCTGCGAGGATCCAAAGAAATTGCAGATAGCTATCTAGGATCTCAAAAGGAGATTATACAATCATTTCACTCAACGTGGGTTCCACATATTGAGAATATTTATGACGCATTTTGGAATAGTTGCGCATCTCCACGAAGTGCAGCTGAAATCTATGCGAGAACAGTAAGCAATTTTGCCGATAACGTAGTGGCAACAAGTAGAATAGCAAACAATACAATGTTTGCGAATCGGTGCATACAAAGCATTTGTTCAGCGGGAGAAGGATGATGTAAAAGAATTTTCGAGAATAGCTGCTAATACCGCAAGAACGTTTGAAAACACTTCAAGGGAATTTGCCAATAAGAGAGCTGCATAAAGATAGAAAGAATAACATCTACTAGGGCCTTTTTTATTTTTGTATCGTTATCCTGTAAGATTAGAAATAGGATATCGCAAATCCCGTCCATTTTTCTGGTTGTCTCGACATAGGTGATTTACGCGCGTGTAGTGTAATGGATGCTAAAGGAGCCTCATCTACTAATTTGTTCTACCAATTCAGCCAAGTCCACAAAGGTCGAATTTCGTCTATAGATTCTA
>WJXE01000493.1 GCA_009665115.1 Nitrosopumilales archaeon | reverse complement strand
AGACTGTAGTTTACTGTCTGCACTTTGTCAAGCTCGGCGATGTAGCGATTTACAGCAATCTCCTGGGCGATGTAGGGCCCTCCCCATTCAATTTTCTTGGCATCGGCGATAGTGTTATTTATAGCCATAAGTGAGCCTGTGACAATTGTAATTACCAGAATAGTAAAGAGTCTGGTGTAAATCTGCTTTCTGTCTGGTGTTACTATTATCTTTGAGCGCCGGTTATCCAGGAATCCATACGCAATGAAAAAGGCGCCCATGATAAGGGTTCCCAATATCGCGTACTTTGTATTATAATTAATATTGAAGCTGAAAAACATGGTGAAGCAAGTCCACAAGAGTGTCACGCCGAGGATTTGTTCCATTGTTGAAATATATGACAATAATTTGGGTTTACTTTCTGACGTATCTACCATGTATTTTGATGCGATGCTAATCCCTCCTGCAACGCCTATGTAAAGAAAGATTCGAATCCCTATTGCTGATAAAAGAGAGGGAATTATTAACGTCAGGACAGGAATGAGCGGTATTACATGCTGCTGGGCGAAATTGCCATCTGATGGAATGTTTGTAAAAGGCACTAGGAAAATGTTTGGAAGTAGTCCAAGTCCAAGATCGTGTCCTTCCAGTAAGAAGACCGCACTGATTCCAAATATCAGGTTAGTAAATAACGGTGCAAATAAAACCACCTTTGTTATCTGCCATATTATAAAACTCCTCTTCTCCATTTTGAAATCTGGATACCGTAGCGGCAGCTTGGAACGTTTGGACGCAGTTTTTGAATAATAAGACGAAGATGAAGATGAGGACGATGATGGAGAATCATCATCGCCACGCTTCAAAAAGTTGACAAGCAGGTGGATGCCGTACCAAGTGATGGAATTTCTGTGCCGATAATTTACTCGTACTGCAGCGATGCTGCATAATATCAGACCGGAAACAATCGAGTAATACAATGGTTTTGTGAAAACGTTACCAAACTCAACAACGTTCATGAAAAGGTTTACAGACTGGCTACTGGCTACCCAAAATATGATTAGGCCAATTATCACAAATACGGCGATACGAATAATTCTCCATATTTTGAATCCTGGAGTGCCACTATCCTCGTTAAAGGGATTCCACAAAACCGCCTGCTCTTATAAGTGCTAGAATCTCTCTTTAATGTATATGTTTTCAATTTTTTTTAGCCTTGATCAATCCATTGT
>WJXE01000492.1 GCA_009665115.1 Nitrosopumilales archaeon | reverse complement strand
TTTGCAGGGTGACAGATAACTGACGATAACCTCTCTTATCATACTCTTGCTCGACCGCCGTAAATTGTTCATTATTCAATTCGCTCGTGTTTGATGAAGGGGGAGTCTTCAAGGTTAATCAGACGATTAAGCTGATTTCTGTCAAGTCATTATGTCGTCGGAATATGCCTTGGTGCTAATGCGTTTCGTCTTGAGTGGATCTGTACCCATCAATAATCTACATCAACTTCCATATCTCCTTATAGTCTTTTGTTTCAGGCTCTCATAGAATCTGATGATGACACAAGAAAGTTGTAGTGTATTTTGGACAATACTTTTAGACAATACCTCACTCAACTGTTAAAGAGACAATTTTCCTATACTTTGGTTATACAGAGAACTATAGTATTATTTATTTAACCTCTGCCTCATATCCAATAAAAAGGAATAAAAGAATTTCATAATTAGTTGTTAGTTTCGAATCAAATCAAATTATTGGTTCCGATAATAGTAATCATAGTACTACTCTCGAGTGTACTGGTACCATTGGCAGCAAATGCAATGTCTAATCTCGGCGGTAATGGTTTATTCCTGCCTATCCCACATCACTTAATCGGACCGTCTTACAGTAACAGCACGTCTATTTCAAGTTCATACGGTAACTCATACAGTAACTCATACAGTAACTCGTATCGTCACTCAGACTCAGGTCACAATAAAAATCAGTATATGCCAAAAGACGCAACTTCAGGCCTTAATATTCCTAAAAATCTGATAGTGCCCAAGGCTTGTTCACAAAATTGTACAGCCATTACTGGCACTCAAAGAGACGATATCATAATTGCTACCCCTGTCACCGATGCTACCATTTACGGTCTCGGTGGGAACGATGTCATTCAATGTGGGTTAGGCAATTGCAAGGCATACGGTGGATCTGGTGACAATGTACTTATATCTGGTAGCTCTTCGAGCGCTCAGCTATATGGTGGTTCAGGAAATAACATTTTCATAGGCGGTACTGGTGATACACTCATGGTGGGCGGGAAGGGAAATGATCAATTCTATGCTGGATCAAGTCATGATGTTATGATAGGCGGTGGCGGAGCCAACTATTTTGACTGTGGCCCGAATGGTAATGGAGTAATTCTAGACTTTAATGCAAAGAATGGTGATACTAAAGCAAGTAACTGCAAATTCGTTATCATAGTACCTACTGGGGTCCAGACACCTCCTTGACAT
>WJXE01000491.1 GCA_009665115.1 Nitrosopumilales archaeon | reverse complement strand
GAGTAACACTATTTCGCATGTTGGTCTATATCAACGTCAGATGAGGCTTCATGATTTTCGGGTTAATAACTCACAGATTCGATTCGTTCAAGGACATGGCGAAAGAACTAATATTTTCTGACACTTCTATTCGTACAGAACAAAATGATTCAAAATATCACGAGAATAAGATTATTACTATGTTTGGTGTTTACGTTAAGTGTACTGGGTTATCGTGGCATCAGTTCCACAACTATAGACACGATGGTGCAATGACTTGAATTGTCTTATTACCATGATCAGTTGGATTAAGTGATTGGCACGATCTACTAAAGGTTAAATTCTGAAGATTGTTGTGTCAGGATCAGGCTTCAGAATTACATCAAACTCAAGCAAGGCCAACAATAAGTGCTATTGCTAAGAAAGATCAACCGCAAACCGTAAAGACCTATACTGATTATGATCATCAAGCAATATCTCTGCCAAGTGCTTGGTTATATCAGATGCGCTTAACACGCCCGTAATTCGATTATCTGCTTCTAAAATAATTAATCTCTTTATCTTGTTTTTAGTCATTACTCTTGAGGCAGTCTCGATTGAGTCGTAAGACATGATCGTGATAAGTGGGGTAGACATAATTTCTTCTACTTTGATTCTGCTTGACGCGACATTTTTGAGGCAAACACGTTTGACCATGTCCCGCTCAGTGATAATTCCCATCGGTTGTCTTTTTTTATCTATCACAATTATCGAACCCACTCTATTCCGCTTCATCAGGTCTGCAACGTCGTAAGCTGTCTTTCCCGAATCTGAAATTATTGTGACAATCTCCTTACGTGATGCTATTTCATTCACAGTACTCACAAGATAGTTCAACGATAAGCTATTTTTTTAGATTACGTAGAATTGCTCTCCAGTCATCTGCCCAGCATAACCCATTATTATCTGTGAACCTATACTTTTCATACGTAAAATGCTTACACGGTCAATCCGGCGCACACAATTATTTTTGCTTTCGATACTAGGTATTCATACTAATACATCATGTCAGCAGAGATGACTTTTCGCGAGAATATCGAGGATCTTCGTACCAGAATCCTTCGCATAGTAATTGCGATTACAGTTCTCACCATTTTTCTATAAGCTTTAACTTTCGACCATTTGAATTTAATGGGGTTCACTTTGTGTTCTATTACCCATACCTAGACGTATTTCATAATTTTGCCATGCAAATTACTTCATCTATACA
>WJXE01000050.1 GCA_009665115.1 Nitrosopumilales archaeon | reverse complement strand
ATCTTAGGGTGACCCGGCGATCATCGTCACGACTTTCCATTAGACTAGATTCTAATCTCGAAGTATGAATCGACGTCACAAGTATAGGCGATTTTTCTTCTAGAATTGCCTCTCTCCTTGAATATTGATACTACATCTCCTTGTCCTAACCTAAAAAAATAAAGATTGTTTGTTTTCCTCATCGTTACTCGCAGCACCGTAATATAGACAAGCGTCCGTGGTTTATGAAAGATAGCAGATATTTAGCGAATGGGTCGTTGGTATTTCCAGCACGACCGCCGACCTTTCTGAAAGTGTATTAAACTATGTAGGCTATATACAACTTGTATGACAGATATTGCAAAAAAACTGAAGAATGCGAGCCAGGATGCTGAGGCGAAATTGAAGACTGAAGAAGATCATGCGGAAGGCAAGCCTAGCTCTGAAAACCTCAACAAAGCTAAGGTAAAAGCAAGAGACGCTTTAACTTAAAGCGCCACCTTTTTCTTTCTGTGATCCATTATAGTGTTCTGCAATGTACAGAATAAGGACATAAGAAAGAAGAACAACCAATAAACCGTTGGGTACAATAAGATGTGATATGATATCCACATGAAACAAGAACAGAAAAGTACTGAAACGGTGTTAATAGTGAATCCAAACTCCTGTAGTGGATTGACTGGAAAGAACTGGGAAACTCTCTATGATCAAATCAAGGAAATTTTTGGTGAAAATCCCGAGGTTGCATTTAGTCAAAAATCTGGTGATGGAACCACTCTGACAAGGAATTTTCTAAGAAAGAAATTTAATAAAATTGTTGCATTAGGAGGCGATGGAACTATAAATGAGGTTGCAAACGGCTTCTTCGAAGAAATATCATTAGGAAATAGTAGTGGTAATGACCAAACTACACCTGCATCGCCTATCTTGAAACCGATAAACCCAGAGGCAGTGATGGCTCTAGTTCCAAGTGGAACAAGAAATGTACTAGCCAAATCTTTAGATTTGCCTGAGGGAATTGTAGAATGTTGCCAAAGATTTGTAAATGGCAAACCGCAAAAAATCGATGTCATTGCAGCAGTAACAGCAACAGCAGCGTCTGTATCAACACATTCAAATGATCATTCAAAAGAGGTTACAGCACGAATTTTCCTTAATGCTGCAGAGATGGGGGTTGGCGCAGAAATTATCTATAGATCAAAGAAGATTAGGGACAAGATTAAGAGCCGCCTAGTTTCTACAATTTCAAGTATCATTGCTACACTTCCCACATATGAGAGTAACCTATGTAATTTTTCTGTAGATGATGGACGTCAAAATATACTTACGAAGATGACAATGGGTGTAGTGGCGAATGGCAGATATCTGGGAGGAGGATTTCAAACAGCACCGCAGGCAAGCATTTCAGACGGCTTGCTCGACATAACTATTCTTAAGAATTCGGGAAGCTTCAAAATGTTAGACGAATTTGTCAGTATGAAAGGCGATGCTGATTACAAGCATGAGGATGACATTTTATATATGCAGGCTAAGAAGGTCTCTATAAAATCAAAAGAGAGAGACATCACAGTTACTGTTGATGGCGAACCGATAGGCGTTCTTCCCGGAACCTTCCAAGTCTATCAAAATGCTTTGACTCTGAAATTCTAGAAGTTTATCTCAGACTAGAGCATATTCTTAACAAGCAGTGATCATTTCTGTTCATTCCATTATAGAGTAGCAAATTGAAATGTAGGTTGGTCAGCGTATTGGAGGTGACTTTGTCCGTAAAGTCTTCATGCGAATAATTACAGCATTGAAGGTACCGTTGTCTTCAACTTCGAAAAGATTATCAGCATTACTCATCAATGCAAGACGATATGAAAAAGAATCTAGCATTGGGAATGGTCCAAGATATTCATTTTGCACCATCACATATCATAATCGATAGAGGTTTGCTCACAAAATATGCTCTAAATCATGTTAACATAAAGGAATTTGCAGGTGGAACTGGTGAATTGGCCAAGGCACTATCAGAGGGTAACTCCGAGATCGGAATAGGATTGACAGACGGATTTGTAGCATCTATCTCAAATGGATCCAATTTTAGAATTGTCGGACCATTCGTAGAGTCAAATGAGATGGGTTGTCTTTATAAAATATGATCCACAATTCCAAAGCATTATTGATCTAAAAGGAAAGACCTTTGGAATAACGAGATTTGGTGGAGGATCTCATATTAACACCGTTTTATTGGCAAAAGACCAAGGTTGGCTAGTTAATCAGAACGAAGAGCAGGGAAATAATATAAGAATTGAGCCAGTGGGTGATTTAAACTCACTAGTCAACGCTATTAGAAAGGGTATTATAGATTGCTTCATTTGGGAATCGCCATCTATAAGTTTTCTCCTTGATAGCGGTATCCTCAGAGCGATAGGTGAAGTTCATCCATCTTGGCCGTGCTTCATGGTAGCTGCTACAACAGATTTTATAGAAATGTCTTCCAATCAAATAAAATCTGTTCTTGACTCAATACACGGAGCAGCCAAGATTTTTCACTCTGAAGTAGACTATTCTTTGGGCATCATGAAGAAAATTTATAAACCATCTGAAGATGCGTGCCAGAGATTTATGAAGTCAGTCAAATATTCGACAGGCGGAAAAATATCCAAAAAAGTTCTGAAAGAGACAATGACCACACTATCAAATGTTGGAGCGATATCTAAAGTTGCGAATGTTTCAAATATTATATTTCCATATTTTTCGACTACAACGGACTAAAATATTGCGAAAGAGGATCATACATCAAAAGTGCTACTCATGCTAGAATCTAAACCATAATGTAGATCTTATTATCAAAATATTTTTCACCAAAAACTAATTTCCAATATCTAAAAAATGTGATTTATTTTAGATATACATTCTTGATTTACGACTAAATTCAATTGCTACACTTAAACAAACAATAACGAATAAACTGATGCTTCGTTGCGACAGCTGGAGACTTTTAATCTTTGCAAACTCTGTGTTACTATTCCAACATGGATTAATATTTTTTAGGGGGCTGTTGTAAGAGGTAGAGTTAGTTCAGGTATTAGTTTTTGTACAAACCTCATGCTGAAGCATCTTTTAGTAAGACAACAGCAAGATCATCAGACTTAACGAAATGAAGTCCTCATTAATGCTGTATATAATTTGTCGAATTGAGGATCGAACGTAATGTTCTACTACTAGTCACTAAACATATTGCCAATATAAGCTGACAGTTCGTCTCTTAACTTGATAACTTTTGCCCGTTTATATCCATCGAGATTGGTTTGTAGTAACGAATCCAGTCCTTCTACGAGATATTGAATGTTTGACAGTGTTAGAAGGGTATCAGAGCCAGATTGACTTTCTTCTTCTTGATCCTCGCTAGTCATTATTTAAGACAATCTTTGTAAACTGTTCTTCTCATCCTATCTAATTATTTCTAAGCTTGTCATAATATCGTCATCAGAAAATGACATGCTTTTTCCTTCCATTCTTCAGCTTCTCTGTGATATTTTTATGCTTTTCATTCCAGTGTTTTAGAAAATCTGCAATTATAGGTTCGAAATCTCTTATTTGTGATTCCCGCTTTCGGGAAAGTTTTCCCATCGTATGTCCATACGTTACACAGGTCCAGCACCCAAGAAAAGGAATCAGAGGGGCAATATAGTAACCCGCATGTCTTCCGCTAAATCCCCAAGCTTCACCTACTAAACAGTATTTAGAATCGCTTGACATTATAGACTTGTCTGTTTCGTTAAATGGGTGCCTTATTTTCTTAGACCATACAGGACACACATCTTCAAGGGTAAGAAGGGCTTGGCTTGATTTCTGCACCACTAATTCTCCTTGTGTTTCTTTTTCTTCATTCTTATGAGCTAAATGTGATTTGCCCATAGTTAGTAGGTAGCTAGAGGACGCGCCCTATTAGTGTTTTCACATGCAGGTAGCTTAAATTTTATGTGAGTCGAATTTCTCCATTGCTACGACCCGTTTCCACAAATTCCAGCAGCTAGGTATCAAAGGCACCAGCGAAAAATATCAACATATCAAGCTATTGGTCCTGACTTTGCGCGCGCTGTCCTCGACCAAAGAGCCTGTGATATATATCAGCAAATACACGTAAAAATAGTGCAAGTATAATAGTAGTTTCTCCTTTTTGATAGATTTGTTGTTATATAATATCTGGTGTATACATCAGAAAATATTCGATCAAATAGTTTTCTATCTGATATATCTAGTGAGTTTCGAAATACTTTCCATTCTTTTACTTCTATGACACTGGATATTCGAAGAGAAGTAATTGTTCTACCCATACAGCAAAATCTTGCTAGTTGTTTTTGTTTTTGCTATTAAAGTCACAAACCTTGGATACTATTGTTTTCTTGCTAGTTCTTGATTATTATATCCATAATGATATTTGATTAATTTCTTCACTTGCCCTTCTTTTGGTATTATCTCGATCTTAGGATGACATGAGTAACAATAATTGCGTGTAAGACAAACATTGATATTCTTTTATAACACTTCTATACATTCGCCATATGACGATCTGGATTATATAATGTAAGATAACAATGCATACCTACAATAGCATCCGTGGTTTCGCAAAGTAGCTACTAAAGGCTATAATTCGTTACCGACACGAAGAGGGTCTGCGATAGCTCCTCGCACAATTGGAAGCAGAATGTAACCACAAAACAACTCTTAGACTACATTTAAAATATTAAAATACACGTTAATAAATGAGTAAAGAAGATAACGAAAACTTGTCGTCTTTGCCTGTGCATCTCTCAGACGGTAGAATACTAAGCGTACAAATTAAGAAAAGTAAAAGAGCAAAGCAATTATGCTTGAAAGCAAATATCTTTGGACTTTATGTCGTAGTTCCATTTATTAATTATGAAATTGACGAGGTAATGAGATTCTTAGACATCAAAAAAGAGTGGATTCTAGAAACTTCAGAGTACTATGGGAGACTCCGGAATGAGTGTGGTGAGGAGAATCTAAAATTAAACACAATTTCTTTTCTAGGCAAGAGATACAATCTTCGAATAACTAAGGACCTGGCATCCTGTGTAATAGTTTCAGATAACTTAAAAACTATAACATTTCATGTCACTGATAGGCGCAGATATAAGGACGATATTAAGCGATGGTATTTCACAGAAACTAAGAAAATAGTATCGGAACGTATTGATCTCATTAGGAAGAGGAACCCAAAACTTCCAGCATATAACAGAGTTTCAATAAAGGATCAGCATTCAAGGTGGGCCAGTTGTTCCAAAAATGGAAATCTGAACTTTAATTTACTTTTAGCTTCACTTCCTGTTGAGCTAATAAATTACGTGATTGTACATGAACTCGCTCATCTAATAGAGCTTAATCACTCGAAAGAATTTTGGAACATTGTCAAGTTGCTAGATCCTGAATTTCAGCATCATAGAAAATTGCTGCATAAATACGGACTACTAACAAATTATGTGCAATAATCACCTGAATAATTTCTACCTGTTCTATTCTACACTACGAGATCCGTATGTCCCCCAGGCTGTAACTTTGTTAGAACTGGCCTGGTCGAATAATCTATGCACGATTAGTTTATTCTTTCTCCTACTTCACTCCATCACTGAGCTCCAGTTCAACAAATATTGATTTATTTTTCTTTGCAGCAGCAATCCACCTCTTTCCGTTAATTCCTGTTTCCAATCAATCTCGTTTCATCATTTACTGCCTGGGTAAATTCATCAACGAACATAGTATGAGATTCATCAACTTTTGTCATGATCTAAAATTCTCATCTTGTATTAACCCAATAGTATAATCATTTCCGTCTTTGTTCACATATATACAAATTGATGTCTAGTATTGCGAGATGCACTATTATCCTTTGATGTCATTAACTTCCCTCCTTTTCAGCCGTGATTCTCTTATTTCTTGTTGCCAGGTACGCACAAGATTGCTTTAACCGGATCAGTCAAGTATGTAGGCCATAAACATGTCTGTCAAAAGTCTAGACTCGTTTGTCGAATCAGTTGAGAGTGATAATAGCGTCTAACAACATGATTTACGCCCCATTACGGCAATCCGAATGGTATATCGATAGGATAGTTACGCAGTAGAGTTAATTAGGGAATAGGTTCCTAAGCTTTTCCTGCATCTCGTATTGTATCGTGAAGGAACGTACTTAAGTAGTACAGATGTATTGTCATTTAATTCGAAGTCAAGTGTGCTAAGCAAAGCAACAACATCATTATTATCTGTAGACGCGTTTGGATATCAACCCTTTGGAACACGTGAGGATAAATGGTAGCAACTGCTCATAACATTTCGAATGACACGTTAGAAAAAATTGCAAGTGAGGTCATTGAATGCCCACTTTGCAAACTTTCAAGAAGCAGAAAGAACGCTGTACCAGGAGAAGGACAGATTTCAGCAAAGGTAATTTTTATTGGGGAGGCACCAGGAAAAAACGAAGATGAGAAGGGAAGGCCGTTTGTAGGCGTCGCAGGACGTATTTTAGATGAAGCATTACAAAAAGCTGGGATAGAGAGGTCTCAGGTTTTCATAACCAATATAATAAAATGTCGACCTCCTGGGAACAGGGTACCTGAAGACGACGAACGTTCAGCATGTAGACCTTATCTGGATAGGCAGATTTCTCTTATTGCACCAAGAATCATTTGTCTTTTGGGAGCTACCGCCTATACATCTATTCTTGGTGGAAAATCAATCAAAGAGAATAGAGGAAAAATCATAAAAAGAAACGGTCAAGAGTATCTGATAACAATCCATCCAGCTGCTGCAATTTACAACAAAAATCTACTACACGTATTGGAAGAGGACCTTTCTAGCTTGTCCGAGAAAATTAAAAAAATGGGAAACCAGGAGAGAAATTCATTATTAGATTATATAGGTGACCAAAACGATAGGTCTTGCTGACTCATGCTAGCGACTCAACAATGCCTCAATATCGGCATTATTTATCCGCGGTTTTTCCGTCCTGCTGTTGATTTATGTCTTCTCAGGCTTAAGAGGGATTACAACCATTAAGTACTCCTATATACCACATAGTAAGAACGCTGACTAAACTAACTTAACATATTATTTGGAAATAAATAATTAAATTGTAGATATAACTAGACTGACTCAGTATTTTGAATTCCTACATCAATAAGCCGCTCCTGAATTACTTGAGCCCTTAACTCATTCATTCTATCAATATATTTGATTTAATTTATTCACTGTGTCTAAGATATCCTAGCTGTGCACAGGGCTGGGCTATTTGCAGAGGCCTCTGTCTCGGCGATGTGATTGGCACAGGGATGACCTAATCAACCAAGGAGGTGTTTCTGTGTCTCTTTTATTTGTAATTCAATCTGTTTTATTGTTTGAGATTGTGTGTGTATTAGGTTTCGTATATGTTTTCTTAAAGGTTCAAGAATGGCATTTTTGTCTATATTGGTAGTACTTACTCTATCAGCAATAACCGAACGTCTTTCTTCTGGTTTCTTACAAGTATCATGACGTTCATTTACTCTCATTGTGACCCGTTCTTTTTCCTGTTTCGTTGTTGGTATTCGTATTTGTTTTTGATCTACGTTTTTCTTCTTCGTGAGCTTAAACCAATCCATAATATCCAGATAGTCGTCCTTAACAAGTCCTATTCCCATGCCTGTAAGAATTGCCGCGGCCGCAGTTGGAAATGAGGTTCCTCTTAAGAACAACGAAGATAATCCCAACAATGCGCCTATTTCTCCATGATGTATTCTTCTATTGAAAAAATACACCTTGGGAGGTGACGATTCGTTATGTCTTGAATGCCAGTATGATGTCAATATCTCAGCAGCCGTAGTGCCGATCAGCAATCCGCCCTTAATACCAAGGCTGCATAAAAGTCCGTACAACACCATTATTGTTACCTGTGATACCAAAAAATAATAATAAATATGTATGTGTACACTTTAGCTATTAACTCATCAGACCTTAATCCATAATTAATTGATGGTAACGCTCGGCTGGATGTATATGGCAGAACCAAACGCTCTTTATTTCTCAATCCTAATACCGTTTGTCGCACCTGTTTCTGACACTCATAAGACCAAAGCTACACCTGTAACGCTTCGAACAACATATGTAAGGATAAAGGTATTCTGAAACTAGTCTGGAAAAACGAATGCAAATTATGTAGATTAGATAGACTTTTGAGTTCGGGTTACATTCGGGGCACATAATTGTATTAAATTTGGATCGATGACTACTGATCGGAAGCTTCAAAACAATTCCATTCGTTTATAGACTTGTCCTCCCAATATTCGATTAGTTTTTGCTGCGAAAATAAGAGTGGGATAATTAAAGGCTTAATTGGGAAGAGCTGTCCCTTGGCATTAATCGTATTAGAATGCTATACCATTCATTTAGCCTTTTTCATGAACAGATTTCTGTCAGCCGAGCGTAAATTGGCTGCAGATCCTTTCCGAGACTCGATTTCTTTGCTAAGTATTTCTTTATTTGCTCCGGCCGGCTGGTCTTGGGAATCGCGATATGGAAGGATGGCGAGTCAGAAAGTTAAGCGCAACTTGTCCTGGAGTCCGGCCGTGTCGCCCAGCGATCCTCGCTAGTACTCGCCCGCTTGCACTTTGTGGGAAAGGAAAATTGCCGTGTCCAAATGGTGCTACCCCATCACAGCTATTCATTGTCAGTGCAGCACTACAGTAGACGCAGTTCGGTCCCGCGATAACTTAAATGATAGAACACCTGATCGCAAGCCATTCGCTCATTCCGGAGCGCGTCCTCAACAGCCTTGGGGTGTTCCAGATCGATTTTATGCAAATCTGCTCATCAAACAATATCCATCCGCATGCACATTAATCATGCCAGCATCTTTGAAGTCATTGTTATCAATTCACGCAACTTCCTGTATGTCGATCCAACCTATGTTCTATTATCACAAGTGTCTGCGCAGTTAAGATATCGTAATAGACTATTTTTTCAACTGCTATTATTATCACCTAAAGTTTTTAAGAAATCTTTCACATAAACAGATTATATGCCACAAGATAATAGAGTAGAAATCTTTAAACTTTCTGAAATCCTTTCTAAACTTGATAATATAAATAGCTATTTCCTTACTCTTTTAAGTTCAAACTCTACAGCTATTGGTATAATTCGGCTGAAACGAGGCGAGAAGGATAATCAACAGCCGCACGCAACAGACGAATTATATTATGTAATTATGGCTAGAAGGATAAATTACTGTCGTGTGAGCGACCTCACGAGGAGCTTGTTACAAGTTCTCTTCCTTCTAATAGTATAACGGTCTATATCTTGATACTAAAATCAAATGGTATGTAATAATTGTGGTCGTTCTGATGATAAGTGTCACATTATTGATGAAATGGAATGTGTTCGTGAGGCCCACGACTAGATCCATTATACGTTAGCGTTATCGTTGTGTTATCTTGTGGAGGCAGCAAAACGGTCGACTCGTGCGCTGATTTATATTCTTGCTGCAGAGGCACTGGGGATATAAAATTATAATCGTTTTAGATTCAGATATTTTTAATGAAAAACCCATCTGAACTAAAAGATCTTCTTTCTGAACTTGAAGAAACGAGTGGTGGCTACTTTGTAGATTTTATAACCACAAGAGGTATTCAGGCTGGCATCATCAGATTACATCCTGGTGAGATTGATACGCAAGAACCACATTCTGCGGACGAGGTTTACTATATTATCGAAGGTAACGGCTTTATCAATTTAAACTACAAAAATCATCCTATCAAACAGGGAACATCCATCTTTGTTCCAGCTGGAAGTGAGTATAGATTCCATGGAAATACTAGAGATCTCCTAATCTTCTATGCATTAGGAAAATAGATAGAATTTTTCGTACGAATTGATATTAGTCTTCGCAGCACAATGAGTGATGACAATGATGGAAAACAAACTACCAATAAGACTATAATTG
>WJXE01000490.1 GCA_009665115.1 Nitrosopumilales archaeon | reverse complement strand
GCATACTAATTGGTAGCATAAATTGCGCTGCTTTTGAGATCTTTAACGAACTCTATCTGCATAACACCATCCTGACGGGTACCAAGTCTGGTCAGATGGCCAGCAACTAGTGTATCGAAAGGATAGCTCAGTGCTTGTTCATGTGATTTGATAAAGTCTGGTACGTCTTCTGCTATTGCCAAGTCCTTGAAAGGAACCCAGCCGGGGAAGACTATGTCTACCACCATAAGGACTTTCTATCCCAAGTGCATTAAACGCCAAGGATACAAACCTTAGCTTAGATTTTGTGAAACAGTGCGTAAATTGAACTTATGACTACATCAGATATACGCACAAAATGATACTACAACTGATCGATTGATTGATTGAATGATTAATTGATTGATTTATCTGAAAGCGTCATCACTTAGCTCATTTGTCTTATCTCAATGAATGAACCTAAGGCTTTTATCACCAGTTTCCTTCAGAAAATTATTGATATCTTTTATGATATTCGAAAAACTATGGAATAACCCAGTATCAGTGGACATGCCGTATGTTCTATATCTCGTTGTTGAAAATGGTATCACCGATATCAACCAAATATTTTTATGATTTGGCTGTAAGAATTCCAATTGTGATATTTTATCCGAATCCATCTTATTCCTTATAATTTCTATAATAATTGATTTATCAGGCGTTCTTTTTAAGCTCTGTAGGCTCGGTATAACTACATCAATAGTTGGATTATCTTTTACTTGGATTTTTCTTTCAGATGGAAGAGTACTGACCGTAAGCATAAAATGAAGAAGTGCTTCACATAAGACTGCTATTGTTTCATCCTTATTGCTAGAATTTGAGTTAACACTTATTTTTGTGATGCATTCAGCCATTATAGCATCAATATACTTTTCCGAGAAGTTTATGTTTGAAGTAGTATCAGATCGAATTCTTTCCTTCCCTATGCTTTCTATCGTCGAGTATAAGATGTCCTTTACTTCGTCACTGCTTAGCATCTCTATTGAATTAATGTGTTAATCGATTATGTTTATAACGATTGTCAAAGCACAGGCTTGATTAATTGTGTATGCCGTTCATATAATAATCAATTGAACAAAGCAACGTAGATTAATTAAATACAGATTAATTTGCGAAGATACAAACAAATAAAGATAGACTTTACAGTTGCTTAGCTTTGGCTATTCAGGTAATTCGTCTATGAGTTTTACTAATGTATCTGTGTTAGAACAA
>WJXE01000489.1 GCA_009665115.1 Nitrosopumilales archaeon | reverse complement strand
GGATACGATATTCCATACAGTCACTTCCGGTACTGGACCCAGCGATACAACTCATGGAAAGGGATTTGATTCTGGTTTATCTGGGCCTACTGCCTTGACTACTCAGGGAAAAACATTTTCCCACAAGTTCATGACTGCAGGGGAGTTTCCCTACTTCTGTCAGCTACATCCCACAATGGTCGGAAAGGTAGTTGTGAAGTAAACTCCCTCCATTTTTTCAAATATCAATTAACCTATCATCTTTAAAACCCCTCAAGCAATATGAGTATTAACTGTTAGCCAATTCATACGATTTTTTCAATATTATTAGCAATTGCTACGCCTACACAAACCATTAACACTAGATTATATATCGACCCAATCGCTGGCGAGCATACGCCAGCCCCAGAATACCAATCGCAACTAGGAAACCATTTCTAGTTCGATGCGTTTTCTTGAGAAAGAATTGCTATTTATATGGCAATGGAAGTTCTGTGTCCCTATGAAAAGAGCAAGAACGTAGAATCTCTTTTAGGTAAAAGCAAAAGTATACGCGTATTTAATGTAGTACACTAATCGGATGCAAGATGCACTGATTCTCTAACGAATTGCTCTGCTTTATTTAGAAAAGTTCGTAGATATTGGAGGTAGACTATTTGCAATATTAGTTGGACCTCTTGCAACCACGAAGCTATATAATACATTGATGCAAATTCGGACCATGAAGGATTCCACAAAGCTAACGCATAGGGTCGCCGTTCTAGACGAGGAACTGTGTCAGCCCAGAAAGTGTGGTCTCGAATGCATCATGTATTGCCCGGTGAACAAGACTGGCGGTGAATGTATAGTGCTTAGCGATGATAGCAAAAAGGCAGTAATTTCGGAAGATCTTTGTACCGGTTGTGGTATATGCGTAAAGAAATGTCCTTTTGACGCTATTGTTATCGTTAATCTGGCTAGAGAACTTGGGGATGAAAAAATTCATCAGTATGGCATTAATTCATTCAGATTATACCGTCTTCCAACGCTTAAGAAAGGACATGTTGTAGGTTTACTCGGAAGAAACGCTATAGGAAAATCCACTATAGTCAATATACTGTCCGGATCAATCACACCTAATTTTGGTAATTACGACTCCCAGGCAAAATGGGACGATGTTCTTAAAAATTTTCAGGGCACTGAATTGCAATCTCACTTTGAGAAAATCGCGGGCGGCGAGATGCGAGCCTCGATTAAACCTCAGTTAGTTTATCTTA
>WJXE01000488.1 GCA_009665115.1 Nitrosopumilales archaeon | reverse complement strand
ATATGAGGATACAGACAATTTTCACGCCCATCATTTTTCTTCACTATAAACAACTTGTAAAGTTATGTAAAGCCACTAAAAAGTGTAAGTCTACAACGAGAGCTCATGGAATACAAGAGTTACACCGACAAAGATTTTTATTTTAAGGCTCTCAATAAGCATTGATAATTTGAAAGGTAGTAATAAGCAGGTAAAATTCACAAAAAAAGAAGTTTCATTTCTTATAGAAAATGAAGTATGCAGGGTAGCTACTTCACATAACGATATTCCACATATCGTACCGGTTAATTACATACACGAAAACGATTTCCTTTACTTTGCCACTGATTATAATACTAAAAAATATAAAAATCTTGAAAAAAATAAGAGAATCGCCGTTATAATTGATGTTTATAATTCATCACTAAACAACAAAGCAGTGGTAATCCAAGGCACAGCGGATTTGGTTGAAACAGGCGAAGAATTCAAAAGACTGTATAAGATATTTGAAAGAAAGTTTGAATGGGTAAGAAATGACCCATGGAGGGGAGGTGAAGCTCCATTTGTAAAAGTACAGTCTGGCAATAAGGTTAGTTGGGGTTTAGAAGATAGTTAATGAGCAGATAAGTTTTCGCTATATGGTCTTTTCAACCGGTAAAAGATACACAAACACCTTACAATTATTCGACGTGGCCCGTATTTGAAAAGTGAAAAACTCTCCGATAATGGGGCCGGGGGAATAATTACGTACTTTGCGGTAACAGATTCCTGAAAATGAGTTACCAGGTGAACTCAATCAAGTACTGTGGGCTTACAGTTATTTTTCTTGCCAATCTAGGTTAGTCCGTTCCATCCATCGACTAGTTGTTTCTTTATTCAGATGGTTTCAATTACTGAAATCTCCGACTTGGAGCCCATTAAAATTAGATCCATATGCACTCAGAAAAAAATGGAAAGTAAATGTGTTTTTACTTTCCTTCAAGTGCGTTCTTTTACATTAATGCATCGGGTGTGTTGGTGCCGATTGTTTAGGCAGATTGTTGGTGCTGATGCTGCTCCTCTGCTGACGGTGCTTCCTCTCCTGCAAAGGGTGATTGTGCTAAAAGTATCGGTATCAGTATCGCGACTAAAAATAATGACTACAGAGTAATCCAATACATAGATAAACTCAGGTCGCCGCTCTAAGAATAAGAAGCAAGACCAACGGATGACCCACTATCATGGAGCATAATTTCGTCCAGCGCGATCATTATCATC
>WJXE01000487.1 GCA_009665115.1 Nitrosopumilales archaeon | reverse complement strand
TCTTGTCCCTCTTTGTTTGCTCATCTGAAAGTGAAGAATCAGGAATGGCTATCCAAAGATTGGGAAAATTTAGATCACTCATTCAGCAACTGCTTTATTGCGCTCTCAAGAAAGCCGATCGAACCAAAAAATGTGTCATATAAACCCCCTTTCTATCTACCAAGATAGCGGACTGGGTCCCACACGGACTATACTCGCCAAAAGTTTTTGCTGAAAATTGCTTTGATTCTAGGTACTGTTTTGCTTGCTCAAAGATGGATTTCTTCTCTGTTTCGTTATAAGACCTGAAATCTGTAAGATTTGCTTCAATAAATTCCATAAGCTTGGTATCAGTCAAAGGGCTTTCCCTCATCAATCCATCCATACCTATCTGGAATCTTATAGCGTAATTTGTTTCCTGCTTCTAAGTAGCCGTACTGCCCCAAAACCTTTCGTGTCTCGCCTACTACCTCGCCTGATGCTAGCAGCAAAAGGAGATTATTCCTCAAAAGCGGTAGCAATCCCTAAAACTCAGTCCATGCTGGTAATATTTACAATGCATCTCCACTACTTGCGGAATTCCGTGTATGAAACAGCCTGGACAATTCACCTGAAAGACTTCGACGAGCACTACATTTCCAGTTTCCCTATCGATGTTGGTAGGCTTTCCCTGAACCCATTCGGATACAATTAGATTCGGAGCTTTGCCTCCTATGTGAACAGGCATGCATTTTCAACTTGAAGAAAATCTCATTTAGACCGACTAGGCACCCTTATTGGCCGGTTTGCCTTTGGCCATTGCGGCATATTTTTCAATCTCTTCTTCTTCGACTTTTCTCATGGTTTTAGAATCATTAGCTATTATTGCCATCTTAACGTGTCTCGTACCTGTTTTCTCCTCACTTACGAGAGAAATAGATTCCATTGCGAGAGCACCACCTTCTTCCATCGACATATTATCCTTGTAGCTTTTTTCTAGAAATTCAGTCACCTGGTCGCTGCCTGCACCGATTGCGACGGCGTCATAACCTATATAGGTTCCACTTGGATCGGTCAAATAAAGAGCGGCACCACTTTTGTCTACGCCGGCAAGGATGAGCGCAACGCCGAAGGGTCTAACCCCAGCGTACTGCGTGAACTGCTGCGCCATATCCGCAATGTTTTTGGCTACGCCCTCCACATCGACTGGCTCATCATATATCAGCCTGTTACTCTGCGCAAAAAACCTGGCGTGGTCGACCTGTGTCCTAGCATCAGG
>WJXE01000486.1 GCA_009665115.1 Nitrosopumilales archaeon | reverse complement strand
AAAGTAGATCGTGAAGATAGACGAATCAACAGAATATCTCTTACTACCAGAGCTGATGCTACATGGAATTCATTGGTGGATTGTTCAATGCAAGTTAGACAATCTTCACTACGAGATATTCCTGAAGAGCAAGTCAAGATTATGCGAGTTGTCCTGGAAAAGATATCGCAGAACCTAATGACGGACTTTGGAGTTGATCATTATTGTAACACCAATTCAGTAATATCGACTATTAACACAAATACTACTACTACTGCTAGCACTATTCAACGAAGAAAAAACAATAAGCGGGGTTCTACATAGTGGTTTGGCGGCCAAGACAAAACAAATCTAATAAAAATACTGTTGGACGGTCACCGTCATCTCCCAATTACTCTGTAAAAATCCCAGCTTCTGCATGGAAGATACTTGTGATCCTTAGTTGTCTTGCTACGATGGTCATGTACGCAGAAACTATGCTTATACCAGCCATCCCTGATCTTATCAAAGACTTTCATGTCTCTTATAGTATGTCATCTTGGATACTCACTGCATACTTAATCACAGGTGCTGTAATGACTCCAATTGCAGGGAAGTTATCTGATACTTATGGGAAAAAGAGGATATTGCTTATCATTATGATAATCTATGCAATAGGGGTTTCAATTGCAGGCTTTGCTACTAATATTTACTTTCTGGTGTTTGCTAGAGCCATTCAAGGGATTGGAATGGCTATGTTTCCAATTGCATTTAGTATTATAAGAGATAACTTTCCAAGAGAGAAATTATCGATTGGCCAAGGAGTAATCAGTTCTATGTTTGCATCTGGGGCCGTGATAGGTCTATCAGTTGGAGGAGCAATAATTAAGCACTACGGATGGCAAGCCACATTTTTTACGATAATCCCAATTGCAATTGGTCTATTAATTGTTGTATCGCGCTTTATTCGTGTAAATGAAGAACAAGAGGTAGAAAAAGAAAGACAACCACAACAACAAGGTCAAATGTTTGTAGAAACGGAGGAGAAAAGATTTGAATCCAAAGACAATAAGGAGACTAACGACAACAGAGGTAGTAAAGCTAAACGCCGCAGCGTCGTTGACATTAAAGGCGCAATAACATTGGCTGCTGCTGTCACTTCATTTCTACTAGTACTTACCTACTTGGAAACAGGTGATAGTGGGGGAACATCAACAGGTTCGCTACAGACTATCATCTTTCTTGTTATAGGGATTATCTCACTAGCACTCTTTATATTAGTAGAAAAG
>WJXE01000485.1 GCA_009665115.1 Nitrosopumilales archaeon | reverse complement strand
GTTGTTACCTCTTGTGGCATTCCCTGTCTCGGCGAGATACTTTACGGTAACAACATATATAAAAGTTCCCTATCTTGGTCATTCATAGAGCCTTTAATCATACAAACGCCCTGAGTTATTTAATTTTACGAGATTGCAATGAAAGCATTTTATGGTGGTAGCGCGCTGCGATGGTGTTCTTTGCTTTGTATTCCTTGTTCAAGGCAATATTATGCGAGGCCTATATGAGGACCAAATGAAGAGTCTAGTGGCGGACCGTCGGCCACCCTTCAACGCCATCTTTAGCTTTAACTCCACAAGGTCCTCTTTCAGACACTAGATTCTCCGAGAATTTATCGCTAAACCAAATAAATGAGAGTTGTGATCTTGAAATCAATTATTTTTATCTACATACAGTTGTATCATTGACATTACAGAAGCAGATAACAGTGACATGACAGAGCTTGCAGATCCAGGAACGCTGCCTCCTCGTGAATTGAAAATTTTTTACCAGAATAGGAAGATTTGTTCTTAATTTTCTTTGTCTTGGCATGAATATCTAAGACCCATCACGGTCTACGATGAGTCGGATAACAAATTTCGATAGCTACTTTGCTCGAGTCAGAAGGAGACGGAGAGACAGACAGAATAACTAGGACGCAAGTTTTGCTATGAGGATATCCTTTATCTTCTCGTCATCTCTTAATAGTGTTTCAATAATTTTGTTTCGCTCCACTATTGAGAGTTCGTGACTTTGATCGGGGGCTATTTCGAACGAATCAATTGCCTTAAGCTTCCAGTAGTTGTTGTTATTGAATGCCTTTTCTAGTGTCATCGCAGCATCGTAAACGAGTTCGCCAAAGACAGTAAGAGAGTATCTTCCATTCTTTCTTTTAACTAACCCTGTCTTTATTAGTCCTGAGATTCTGGAATAATATTGCTTACGTGTGATATTTAGTTTAGTTCTGAGGATATCAGTATCTCCTTTCGTATCAGCGATTGTTTTAAAAACCGCCAAAGCATTCTCATTAGAAATTGCACCAAGAATGTTCGCTAGAGAGATAGGTTCCATATAATTATGCGACTGCTGTTTGCTTATATACTCACTTATTATAAACATTACGAAATACGGTTTAAACTTTCAAATCATTAGATTTTTTTGATCCTAGAGCTGAAATTCCGGTGTTTTTCTAGAATATATATTATGTACTGGTTTGATCTGATCAGATAGTACATCGGCTCCCCAAAAAAATTGGCCCAGACATTTGGTGCAATACGTGCGATAACGAGG
>WJXE01000484.1 GCA_009665115.1 Nitrosopumilales archaeon | reverse complement strand
CTAGACCAACTATACCACCGATAGCGATTCCGCTAAAGCGCTTCAATCCTTTAGTATGTACTACTACTAAAATAACGGCCATAAGAAGAGCAGAGGCTGATACTTCTATTCCAAAAATTATTGGCACCGGAAAAGCATAATTTGGAGCATTAGCCCCAAGATTAGCGTTGTTTCCTACAAGATACTTTACAAATAGACTCCCAAGTAGAGCACCGATTATCTCTGCCGCAAAGTAATATGTTAACTGAATCTTTGTAATATGTTTCGTAATCAGAAATCCAACTGTAACAGCAGGATTAAAGTGAGCCATCGAGATTTTTCCGAACAAGTAGACTCCGATAGCGACGCCAACAAATGGAGCAAAGGCAATAAATGGGATACCCAACACTCCATTCATTCTAGCATCTAGTACTACGGAACCAGTAGCCAATACCACTAGAACGAAGGTGCCGATAACTTCAGCGATAAACCTCTTTTGATTAGAAGTTAATTTGTCGGCTAGTTTGACTAAGACTTGTGACAAGTTCTTTTACTCTGGACTCAATTACGTCTCTGATCTCTCTTACTTTCTCTAATGGTTTGCCTTTAGGATCTTCTATATTCCAGTCTGACACGTCGTGGATGAATAGAGTAGGACATGATTCTCTTTGAATACAACCCATGTTTATTCTAGCAGTAGATTGCCTAATCATATCTTCAGTTATAATCTTCGGCCTTTGTTTGCTAATATCTATGCCAACTTCTTTCATTGCTTCTATTGCAAGAGGATTGAGATTGCCTACTGGTTCGGTTCCAGCGCTCAATGCTTCATAATTGTTGGGGGCGTACTTTCTAAAGAAAGCCTCAGCAATCTGACTTCTTCCAGCATTTTGTACGCATACAAATAATACGGTCTTCTTGCTCTTCTCGTCTTTTGAGCTGCCAAAGAATTTCAAATTTTCATCACTTTAATGCTTTTATAACTAGACTAGTAATTTTTCTGCCATCTCCTTCGATGTAAGGCTTTTCCTGTGAAGCTTCTATATTATTGAATCCCGCTTTTTTGATGCTCTCAATGTAGTTTTCCTTTGTTAAGGCTCCATCTATGCAACTACACCAATCCTCTGAATTCACTGATTCTAAGCCAACTTCTTTACTTGTAACTAGATCGGAAACTACCATTCTGCCATTACTTCTTAAAATTCTGTAAATCTCCTTGAAGGCTGCGACTTTGTCAAGGGTCAAATTAATAACGCAATTACTGATGACTACGTCTACAGCACTATCCTCAATTGGAATCCCTAGTTCAATATCTCCTTTTTTGAATTCCAC
>WJXE01000483.1 GCA_009665115.1 Nitrosopumilales archaeon | reverse complement strand
ATTGGCATATATTTAAGGGTAGTAATAAAGATCCGTTTTAACAAAGCGACTTCCTGTTAGTTGGTAACTCGGTTCGACCAAGTATTTTTGGGGTCTTAATGGCCGACTCTAAAGTATTAATCGTACCAATGCCAAATAATACTCAATCTAGATTAGGCTGTCAAAGTGACAGCAATGGATCTTTATTTTTCCTTCTCTTTCTCTTGTTCGGATGACCATCGACGCATATAAGATTCATCTTTAAGTTCAAGCCCTTTAAACATTTGAAAATATGCTTGTTTTATCTTATTTTGTTTGTCGAATTCAGATTGTATCCAAAGTGTTTCAAATATGGACAGACATGAAGAAACCGTCAATTCACTATTTGAATAGATGGCAGGTCCTGATGCTTCTTCAAAGGTTTTCTTTGTATCATCATTTATTTCTATAGCCACAGAAGTGGCCTGATCAACAACAACTGTCACAATTTTGGTTTGTAAGGGTTTTGTGATGTATTGAACACGTATTTGTCCATGACTTTGCCTTAATTCTTCCTGAATTGTGTCCTTTTCAAGATCATCTCCTGCTTGAATCAACACCTTAACAATTACATCCTTTGGTACTTGCCGTAATAGGTTTAACATCCCACTATACTTTGCCCGATAAAAGGAGTTAACAGTGGAAAAAAGCAAAAGTATCTCATCCATAGCTGACATCAACTGATTGGTGACAATTTTTCTTATCTCTGCAGGTTGATTAACAGTATCTGCGAAATCATTCCTAATTCCTCTTTCAATTTCCTTGATTTTCTCTCTTGCTGGAATCGCATTATTACAAAGGTTATCAAATAGATATTGTTGTATATCTACAAATGATTTGGTATTAGTATGAAATAGTTGCTGCTCCTGCTCTTGTTTCCGTGCAATTTCGCCTTCATTCTGTGTAATATAACATAGGTAGTTAATTCCATCCACTATCTGAAAATTGCCTTTAATCTTGTCATTATGGAAAACTTCTCCACATTTCATCAATTGTCTGCAAGGAGATATATTTCCCTCATTGACGCCAGTAACGAACCTCACTCTTATCCCTTTATTTTTGAGACTCTTTATCGCATTCCATAACTTTTCATTCTCAGTTAATAGAGCCACTTCGTTTTGGTCAATGCAACAATCAAATGTTTCCTTAATATTCGAAATTATTTCTAATGGTAACTTGGATATATCTTCATTAGCATGCTCTATTTCTATTTGAGCCGGACGCCAATGTGTCGACATGGTCAACAGCGTATAGTTATCGTCAACATATTTAAAGCCACTTAATTTTCCGACCACTCATT
>WJXE01000482.1 GCA_009665115.1 Nitrosopumilales archaeon | reverse complement strand
GAATAAAACAGCTGCAGGTAATGCGACAAAAACAGCTGCAGGTAATGCGACAAAAACAGCTGCAGGTAATGCGACAAAAACAGCTGCAGGTAATGCGACAAAAGCAGGTAACACGACAACTCTCTCCGGCCAGGGAACTCCTGGAGCGCCATTCAAGCCAACAGCTAACATGACTGCAGGTAATGCGACAAAAGCAGGTAACACAACAGCAGCTAATATGACAAAAGCAGCAGGCAACGCAACTTCAACAACCATGACTAAGCTCGGTCAAGCCATCGGGGGCGGTCTTAAGGGCCTCGGCAATATGATATCAGGAGGTAAAAAATAAAAAATTACTCTTGTTGCTATATAATCATGTAGCATACAAGAATTAATTTTTCTTAGTTCAGCTTAAGAAAAAATTAATTTGACTTCCAAAAAGAAAAGAATGCTCAGGAATCGAGAACGTTAGCATAATTATCAGCACAATCGTACTTTAAGGATTGAGACAAGAAAGATGCTCTTGTCCTCATCATCAAGAGTCTAGAATACCAAGAAGCTTGTCGCATTTGGGACAGCAAAACATGATATACTCATGGTCGAACCGTGCGAAAGTGCCTGAGGCCTCAGTAAATTCTGTTTTAATTTCTTTGGCCTGAAATTCTGCTTCGCAATAAGGGCATGCCACCATCTACCTTACCTTTTCCAAAAATAGTCTATATACTTTACTATTTTTCCTTTATCTTCGCATTCTATACGACTTCCTTAAGAACAACGATTCCTGGATTGTGGAACAAATGGATCCGTAGGTGTACTAGATTGGGAACACTGCAGGAAGAGGAAAAAACATGCAAGGGTTAGAAAGCTGGAGTAACAACAATAAATAGATAATAGAAAGTCCAGTAAGGAATCATGGAGAATAGCCAAATGCTTCATAAAGAACCGATAAAAAAAATTTAGGGGAATGTGTCGTCATCGATTAATGCAAATGCAATATCTGATAATCCTCTGGTCGAGGTAGAATACAAAGGGAGACAAAGCAACATTACAAGACAAGTAGAAAATATTTAATGCAATCCTGAACATCAGGACATAGGTGCCCAAATAGACCAAAGTAACATCATATAGAAGATAATTATTTGTAGGTAGGTTAGTAGGTCAAGTACCTATAACAGCCGGTCCCTACTGTTCCCTCATGTGGACCGCAGCGAAAAGACAATAAATAACGATGACTTTTCGATTAGACGAAAATGTCATTGCGACGTTAAGTGCACAGTGTGAACGTCGTCACATAAGTCTAAGTGCTATGATTAATCAAATTCTACGATGATATCCTACGA
>WJXE01000481.1 GCA_009665115.1 Nitrosopumilales archaeon | reverse complement strand
GGATAAAGCAAAGATACAAGTGAATTATTATCTTTATTTTCGAGAGCAGTTGCCCTCACCATAATAGTATATTGACCTGTCCTTATTATACGGCTATTGTTCTCATCATTTTCTACCTGAAGCGCGATCTGCGAATTGGCTGTTGAATTTTTCTCCATGTCAATTCTTTGAGGCTGTGCTGTATAATTTATCCCAGCAATTCCAGATTCCCCCATTCCTACAAGTGATAATCCAACTTCATTAAGCAATAAAGATCGAAACGTAGAAGGAGAACTAGCCTCAAGAGCAGTTTTGTTATTATTGTCTGTCTTTAGTACGACATCTAGTATCTTAGGTTCGTTTCTCTTAAGGACTAACAGCGTATTAGGGTTGTTATTAGTATTATTGTTGATATTATAGTATCCTGGTACTTGTATAGTGAGTGGAACTGGAATCGTCGTATCAAGGTATGCTATTTTGTTTGATGCCCATTCTGTAAACCATACCTTTTTTCCATCTCCAGATATTGCAGTAAAGAGTGCGGTAGAAAGTGGTCCAGTAGGAATATCGTATTCAGTCATTTGCCCTGAATCAACATTAATTTTGGCTATTCTATTTCCACCATGTTCTGGAAAGTAAATGGCTTTCCCTAACTTATCTGCGACTATTTGACCTGGTAGAGTTGTTGGATATACCTGGGAAGGAGATGTCCAATATGACAAATAGGATTGTAATAAGAGATTGGGCCCAGCATCTGATGAGATTACTCTACTTGATCCATGATCTGATACATACATTCTCTGTTGTGTGCCTCCTCTATAATCTACGACAGCAATACCAAACGGAGAGAATGTTTCTGATTTTGCAAGTGTAAATGGGGACATACCCATTGTGCTGCTATTAGGAACAAGATTCCAAGGCTCAACGCGCAATACAGTACTTGAATATGAGAGGGTCACCCAGAGCACGCCTTTGCTGTCAAAAACAAGGAACGTAGGTCCATTGTCTTGATTATTCAGAATTCCATTATTATTACTGCTGTTAGCACTTCCAATAACTGGATATTCTATAATTTTGTTTGATTGAACATCAAGGTTTGCTATCCTATTTCCAGTAATTTCTGCAAACCATACACTTTTGCCATCGGGAGATAGGACAATTCCCATAGGTCCAGCTTTAGGTGTTGGTATACTGACAAGCTGGATGTCCCCATTTTTGACATCTAGTTTGCCAATTGAGTTAGTTCTGGCATCACTAAACCAAACGACATTATTGTCGTTATCAAAGACGAGTTGACCTCCTGCCAGATTTATTATAGCGTTATCTACTGTTGTTTTTCCTGGTACACTA
>WJXE01000049.1 GCA_009665115.1 Nitrosopumilales archaeon | reverse complement strand
TCCCTATATTTTATTTATTATGTGAAATGTAGACCTAAATTATCAGCGCCACCTCAGTTCCTGTAGGGACTGTTCGATGTATTCTCTAATCAGCCTGCTCTTAAACCTACTAACACTATACACATGCTGCTACAGTGTGATAATTGCACGGTGGTGGTATTTGAAACTTGTCAAAACAAAGCATCTCTAGTTTACCAAACGGTTATCTTATATATCGACAGTAGTAGCCTACCTACAGAAATCGAATTATTCCTTCATGGGATTTGAGAATTGACTAATTCCGTCCTACATTTCTGGAATAGCACGTCAAGCCGAGTATCCGATTAACCAGGTTCGAGTAATACGCGATCCCTTCTTTGTGCATGTCTTCTTTAAATTTGAATATCGCTTGGCGGCGGCATATTAGTAGGCTCTCAAAAGATCCCTACAATAGTCCGAGGCTAAACCGCTATCTTTACGTATTACGATATTCTAAAAATCCGCTCTCCGGGAATCATTAACTCTCCTTCTTTTACAACATTTAGCAATAACACCCGACTAACCGTTGTATTCATCTGCAAAGTTTTAAAAATAATAAATTTCTATGCGGCACCATATAGGCACACTTTCGACAAGAATTTTTCCTTGTAATAAGATTTCGGAATAGCGGCCAGAACTGACAGGGTTAGTATCAATCCATTCTTTTGACCTTCTCGGTAGTCAATAAGGATCCAGTCGTTAATGTCAACCATTTGTTATACCTTTGCAGGATGCGGCGCCGTCTTTTACAGGTTAAAACTACACCGAAATTCTTACCTAATAATTCCCCATATCCAACCATGATTGACAGGATCAGCAGACGCTTAGAAATTATGAAAAACGTGTGACACTTTTAGAAATACAGCTTGTCCAGAACATTGTCTGAGCAGGTGACCTGATAATGCACCATCACATATCTCGATACAGGAGTTTTGAATCGAGTTGTCGATCGCGGCGCTTTTTCCACGCTCACTCGTTCAAACAATCTCGTATATGAAGATTCTAAAAGATCAAACGTCTCAACGCAAAATAACATTTCCATTTTAAAACGACGAAAAAACAATGGATATTATCTAGCACGGACAACAATAATAATACGGCTAGAAGCAAAATGAAGATTGCGATTGTAACGGGATCCAGTAAGGGAATAGGGAGAGCCATAGCTTTGACGTTTGCAAAGTCAAAGGGATATTCCGGGATAGTTATAAACGGTAGAAAAATGGATGAAGTACGGGAAGTAGCCGATGAGATAAGGGGTGAAGGTTGTGACTCGCTTGCAATTGAAGCTGATATCTCAAATGAGAATGATTGTATTAGATTGGTTGAAGAAGCCAACAAAGCATTTGGCAGGATCGATGTATTAGTAAATAACGCTGGAATTCAAACTGACGTCCCATTTGAGGAGACAACCACGGAAGAATGGTACAAGATAATAGGAGTTGACCTTACAGGGCCATTTGTATGTAGCAGGGAAGTAGCGAAACATATGGAAAAACAACATCCGAAGGGGGGCTGTATTATTAACATTTCATCAGTTCATCAGACAATACCGAAGCCACACTACATTCCCTATGCTACCTCGAAGGCAGGTGTCGAAATGATGACAAAAACTATGGCATTAGAATTGGCCAAAGACAATATAAGAGTAAATTTGGTGGCTCCAGGTGCCATACTAACTGATATGAATATTGAGCTTAAAGAAAATAAGGCGGAGCTAGAAAAGGTACTAAAGCAAATACCTATTGGAAGGATTGGAACACCTGAGGAGGTAGCAAATGTAGTCGAATTCTTAGCATCAGATAAAGCAAGTTATGTTACTGGTGCATCCTTTTTTGTTGATGGAGGTATGACCCTCTATCCCAATTTCGGTATAGGCCCAGAACATGATGCACAAAGACATTCTAAGTAGCAATAATGGGATGACCTGGCCTAATGTAGACATTAGTTTAGGCTAATTTTCTTGGTTTATTCTTAAGTAAAGTACCCTTTATTGGTAGTCTTAGTGGTACGTCCGTATAATAACGTGGCAGATAGTAAAGTGTATCGATTCCATAATTTTTCGTCTGAAATTCTCTGGGGTCGAAGAAACAACATATGGGAGAACAGCAGCCCTACTATCTAGGACATGGCAGTTGTTGCTGGAGAACTCAAATACAGCGAACTGGTAGCTATCTCGTATTATTCCCCTATAATCTGAAATACAACCTTTCGTTCTCGATGGCGAGTATCCATTTCTACCAAGACTATTTGTTGCCAAGTACCAAGTATCAGACTGCCATCTTTGAAAGGAACCGTCAAACTTGGTCCAATCAAAGATGCACGGACGTGAGAGTGTCCGTTTCCGTCCTGCCACATTTTTTCATGTTCATAATAGATCTCTTTCGGTGCGACTCTGGAGAGCATCTCCGGAAAATCCTTAGCGAGCCCGCGTTCAAACTCTATAGTGGTAATGGCCGCCGTCGACCCTACAACAAAAACAGTTACGATGCCATCTGTGAGTTTGCTATCAAGAACAACCTTTGCTGTGTGTTTGGTCAAATCTATGATATCGTCCTCACCTTTAGACTTAATCTGGAGAACTTTACCGAGAACTGTCATGATGGCATCATGAGAGACGGTAAAATATATGCGATGCGCGATTCAAAAACTCCCAATTCACATCAGCTGATCCCTGCGCACCAACAATGCTTTAGTTACATACAAATTCCAACATGAACTAAAATTGGATAGTTTGAAGGGAAAGGTAGTAATACATCGGTATGAAAGCAAGGTGCTCAAATCCAACCCGCTAAAGGATCCTTATGTTCGGGAGCTCGTGATCTATCTTCCTCCCGGATATCGGCAAAGCGACTCGGCTGGATACGTGACAGTCTATGGACTTGTGGGCTTTGGCGGACAAGGGAAGATGATGCTCAATGTTGACCCTTTCACTGAGACCATTGAAGATCGGATGAACCGTTTGATTTCTCATGGGAAATGTGGCCCAATGATACTTGTGTTGATGGACTGCTTCACAAGATTCGGAGGAAATCAGTATATTAATTCTTCGGCAACTGGAAGGTACGAGGACTATATCATCAAAGAAATTGTACCATTTGTTGACAAAAAATACAATACTGCTGCTGGAGCACGTGCGCTATGGGGAAAGTCGTCGGGTGGTTATGGATCCATCGTTTTAGGAATGCGTCACCCCGAAATTTTTCACGGACTAGCAGATCACTCCGGCGACTCGGCGTTTGAGTATTGCTACCTCCCCGACTTTCCCAAAGCTATGGAGGCTTTTAGAAAGGTTGGTAGTCCAGGAAAGTGGCTCGCTAATTTCTGGAAGAAACCAAACCGTCATCAAGCAAACGACGCACCGCCTTTGAACATCCTAGCCATGGCAGCGCATTACTCTCCAAATCGTCGATCAAAAGAGATGGGGGTAGAATTGCCCTTTGACCTCAATACCGGTGAGATCTCGCAAAGAGTATGGAACAGGTGGCTTTCTTTTGACCCAGTTCGAATGGTTGAAAAGTATCGCAAGAACCTGAGCAAATTAAAGCTAATTTATATCGATTGCGGCACAAAGGATGAGTTCAATTTGCAGTGGGGCGCAAGGATACTTCATTCAAAGCTTGAAAGGAACAATATTGACCATTATTATGAGGAGTTCGAAGATGGGCATATGAATATAAGCTATCGCTACGATGTCTCACTTCCAAAAATCTATTTGGCGTTGTCGTAGGAATCTGAACACGGTGTATCATAACACATGTACAACAAATTAGAATACACCTATTTTTGTTATTGAATAAGTGGTGGCTTTGACATATTACAGACGAGGCTAGCTCGAACCGACGAATATTCAAGCAAGCAAATCTTACAGAAGATATCGGTCTCTACTCAAATTATAGTGCTAATATCTTCGAAATAAATAGGCTGGCACTGCGTATGTGATACTACTATCCCTTCGTCCGAATTTTCTTTTGAGTCGATCTCGACTTCTGTCTTTTTTCTGCTTCGATATTATCTTTTTTAATTTCTTCTAGCTCATGTTTGGATTCTTTGTCCCGTTTTTGTTTTTTTGGTGATGACAACTCTCTTTGAACTATTCGATATCCAAACTACTATTATTATGATGCTATGGTCAACTAAATAATTGCGCAACAAATTGACGATTTGATTCACTAGGCATGTGTATTCCATCTATGTGTAGCACAAGCAAAAGAATACCAATATATATTGCATATCAAGTTTTTTTAAGAACATGTTACGTCGCCTGTAAAGATTCCTTTATCGCCGTTATCAGCATTTAATTCTATAGTTACTCCTTGCCCACATTGTCCGCTAATCGTAGCAGGCGTAGGTGGATTGCCTCTGCAGATGCTATCGGAAATTTGTCTTCCAGTAAGAGTGTATTGATCGGATCCAATATGCCCCGTCTGAAAAGATCCCCCAGTGTTCTGCGACGCACCAGAAGTGCGAACACTAACAACTTCCCAACTTCCGTGTATGGGGACATTGCTCTTGAAAGCAACAAACGATATGCTTCCACCCTCAACTCTCGTACCATCCGAGCAAGCAATCGAACCGCTCCCGCTGCCTGATACTCCTTGGTTATTATTAACTGGCAATCCTCTTAGTGCACCATCGGAAGAAGATATTGGTGACGAAGGTAATGATGACGAAATCTCATTATTGATTAATAGTCCAAAATTCCCCTGAAAGAAGTTGGCACTGGCATATGAATGCCATGAAGACTCCATGAGTAGTCCGCACAGTGCAATGACGGAAACAACTCCGAGCTTGGGTGCAATCCCTTTATACATTCCGACTCTTTATTTTGCGTTTCCCCATCAGTTATACATTATGTAGTTGCTTACTAGTTTGACCCTGTATAGTTATGTATTAGGATAATTTACATAGAGGAATTATCGTAGCTATGACATGCTTGTGCCATATGTTCGTCATTACACTTCTTACATCTTGCAAGAATTGCATCCGCATAAATAGGCTTGAAGAGCCAACCAGCACGAGATGGAATCGTAGATTTGAGGGTAGAATCAAATAATGGCCAAAACCTGCCTCGTCATAATGCGACTAGATCTCTCTTGGGAGGTGGTTCCGGATTTCCAAATTCATTCGAATATGCGGAGTACAACCTTATTGCTTGCCCATGTTTAATATTATAAGAACCGATAGATTTTATGATCTTTTTATACTCACCTCTCAATGGTATCAATTTCTCCGCTAATACGTCTGCTATCAATATGTGCCAATTATCGCCCATCTCCATAACGCGACGAGCTAATATTATGCCGGGTCCCCAAAAGTTTTGGTTGTTCTTAATATCATTCACCGCAAACACTGGACCTGAACTCAAGCCTATCCTAACACCAATGAAATCATCCGGTGATTCTTTGCTCCTGTTATAGAGCCGAAGCTTTCGATGAAGCTGTGTACCAAGTTCTAGTGGAAGTTGTGGATTTAAAAGAAATCCGATCACCATGCCGTCGCCTGTGGGCAAATGGATTTTCATATCGTCTGATTTAAAAGCGTCACAAGATTTGACTATACCAAATAGGTTCTCGATTTTTTCTCGCTGTTTAGTTACAGATAATAAGGGATTAGACAACCCCACTATATCTATATAGAAAAAATTAGCATCAACGACTTCTGACGATATCCCAATCTCAGATATATTCAAACCGTAGACTCCTGCAAGCTTCTTGTACGTTTCCACATGATAGTCATGAAAAGGGAAGCCGGCATGCATTATAGGGACATCCAAAATAGGTTTTTGGCACAAATAACAATGCAACGAAGCCGATCGATCGGCGAAAATCAGGCTTCCATCATTGCTGATCGTGAAATCGATCCACGAAGGGTTATGATGTAGCCCTTTTATGGAAAGCATCCTGATATTCCTAGTCAACACATTATCTCCTTCAAGCTTCATCTCAAGTATCCCGTCTAGTATGGAACTTAAGGTTACATACTCGTTTGGAGAAGGCGTCGTCAAGGTAAAGATGGCCTTTCCTTCAATTTTCTTCAAAAGGAAATAAAGTTGGGTCACGAAATTTATTACTGGGCTTTCTCCGAAAATCGCAAATAAATGTGTCAAGGAATCAATAATCAAGAGAATTGCTCTGTTGGTGTAGTTATTGGTACTGACTGCATCAGAATTATTCATACTATTTGTTGTTGTGCGGTTGGTCAAGATACTATCTAAAATATCATTGACCTTTTCTAATGCTAGGCCTAATTTCTCGTTGTCTTGTCCCTCGATTAGGTATGGGTTTATAAATACGGAATGTTCCGGCAGGTCTATTCTGCTGGCGAAGAGATTTTTGTATTGATTTTCTGATAAAGTTGAGCTAATATAGATGCAATGATCCCTGTTATCTAAACCGTCAATAAAGAATTGTCGACAGTACATGGTTTTACCCGCCCCCACAGGACCGATTAGAAGTAACACGCTGTTAGGAAGACTACCTCCTTCTACCAAGTGTGATATGCCAGGAATCCGCATTGAGCTGAGAGTGTAAATCTATTAGTAAATACTTATAGGTTGTTGTCATCCTAAGGTTTCCCAAGAAAACTAACTCACAACAGTTCCAAATTGTCAGTTATGGAATTTCTTCAGAACATCCTTGTCATGGTTCAGCAGCGATGCGAATATTCCATCCCACTTTCGTCTGTACTTTGCGCTGTCGGCCGAGTTACACTGCGTACATAATAACACTTTTCGGCGAGTGAACTTTCGAAGTTAAGCATGAATGGTCTACAGAGTTGGCTACGCACCAAATAGGATACTTTGAAAATGGAACATGCGCTAAAAGTCTAGGAGGGCTGATAAAAATATTAAAAACCCGGTAGTGAGTCCCCCACTCCCGGTCGTTCTTTTTCGAGCCTAGCAATATTTCGAGACATGTATTCCATCGTGCCTGGGATGTGACACTTGCAAGCACAATCACTACAGTCTAAATGAGTGCTTTTCTTACAACATTCAGATAATTCGTCGTTCATCGCAAAAATACGAAAAACCTTTACAAAAGAGTAATTTTAGTCTTGCTACGGATTATCAGACACTCATCAGATACCTCTTTAGTTAATTTCATTCTTAAGCAATTACCAGCTTCTTCGTGAAACCAGGTGTGTGTAGCAGATTTACTCTAACTACCAAGAATCCAGAGGTTTTTCAAAATAAATGAAGTTCTTTTTTTCCCACAAGCTGCCGAAGGCCCCTCCCCTAAGCGGAAGAATCTATTATAATAGCTCGTAGTAGCATATAGATTTTTAACTTCGTTGAATCGATAGATTGTGGGGTTTTCGACTTAGGCAAAAGGAAAGTATTGAGTGAATCTCATCTCAAAGAATTGGTTAGGCCGCAGCAAGGCGAGTTGCTTGGTCGTGTCATCAAACTTGTTGGGGGGGACAATATTATTGTAAGATGCACAGATGGCAAGGTTAGAACTTGCCGTATTCGAGGGAAAATTAAACGTAGAATGTGGATCCGAGATAATGACTTAGTGTTAATTGCTCCATGGGACTTTCAAGCGGAAAAGGCAGATATTGTATGGCGATATATTGCCGCACACGCAGAGAAGCTGGAGCAGGATGGATATCTAGAAGGCCTAAAGTAGGGCTCCCGTCTGCCCAACGGGGGGGCTACAACGGCGCAATATGCAGTTGTAGCAGAACCATTGGACACCATAAACACATATCTATCCATTTCAGTAGCATTTACCTGACCTAAAATGAGCTGAATTTGTTTATTCAGCATTTATCGCGACCGAGAACACATTCGGTTGCTCGAATATCCAACACGACTACAAATTCGATTTATTTATTCAATTGAATAGATAAGTCATTACGGCAGAACAAAGTGTTTTGAATTTCGATTAATGAGTGGTATTATTTTATTCATTATAATCTCATGAAAATTAGCTGTCTCAACGTCGAATGTAAACATAATTACATAGGAAAGATGGTTATTTTTATCTGTTAGAGGGATCGTGGCTCGAAGTAACTTATCGTAATGCGAGCATGTGTAATCTATTTTGCCCAACAGATTCTGCCATCTTATTCTAGTATATTGGCGTGTCGCCGCAGTTATTGCATATTGCTGTGTTTCCTCCAAGTTTAATAATGGCTTCAGATCTTTGCGCTCAGACATCGAAAGCAAAAGTCCATGTTCATCAGCAACTCCCACGAAGCGAATTGATGGATCTAAAGTCATAACGTCATTACAAAATTGTTGAAAGAACTGCTTCATTCTGACGATGTAACCTCAAAAAGACTTACTTTTATACTTTTGAATGGTTGTACTACGATGGCAATAACGACAATGGATCTAGCTCCACGTACGACTACTTGACCAATGCCCTACAAGTCGAATATCAAGCGGAGCTTGTAGCAGGACAAGTTGGCGTTCAGAGCATTTGCCTGAGCAGGCGTGGCGTGATTAAATTTGACTCATATCTGATATTGGCTAAGAAAATTCTATTCAGACCTTCACCTTTGAGACGATATCGATTCTGCAGAGTATACCATGACTGATGAAAACAAAAAAAATAGACCATTCGTTATCAGACAAATATTACCAAGAATTTTGCGGGTTTTTTATGCGTTGCTGCTTCTATGTTCTATATGTACTGCTAGTTCATGAATATTCTTGAACTCTTTGCCGCATACTTGACAAACCGGATGATGCAGAAGCTCGTCTCCTATTCCCATACCTATATAGATCAAACTTAATAAAATAACTTTGCTTTATCTATTATTTTTGTCGTTTGTGGGAGTGTCGCCACGCCCTGACTAAACATATGCGTATCACCTATTGACTTGACATGCTAATAGGGAGGTCCATTCTATTGCCCCATTCTCCCCACGATCCTAAATACATTTTGACGTTTTGATAGCCGAGCACTTTTAGCGCTATAAATGTATTAGCAGCTCTATATCCGCCCTGGCAGTATGTGAGGATTTCGGCATCTTTGTTAATACCGGAATAAATACGTCGTAGCTTCTCCGGATCTTTGAAAAATCCGTTATCGTCAACGTTATTATTCCAATCTATATTAATCGCTGAAGGTATATGCCCGGCGCTAGCTGCACGTACAACAGAGCCCTCATATTCAAATTTTGAACGCGTATCGATGAGTGCAACTGACTTTGTGTTCTTTATTGCAGACCTAACGCGCCTCAGGTCGGCAAGGATTTGCGGATTAGCTCGGCTGTCAAAATTAGAATGAGTAAAAGGATTGGTCTTCGTCTCTATTCTGTTTCCCTTATTTTTCCATCCCTGATATCCACCGTCGAGGAGGGCTACTCTTTTATGCGAGAAATAAAGTAGTAACCAAACTCCTCTAGCTGAGGAAGGACCAGAAATATCATCATAAAATACCGCAATCTTGTCTTTCGTTACTCCGATATTTGAGAGTAGAAGCCTCATATGACTATTAAACTGCTTGATTCCTTGTTTAGAACTATCAATCCAATGAAACTGCATCAAGTCCATGTTTACCGCGCCTGGAATGTGTCCTTTAATATAATCAGAAAATGGCCTAGTATCAATCAAGAGCAACCTTTTCTGTCCTTGATCATATAATAAGTCGCTTAACTGTTTAGAAGCAATAACAAGTTGCATGTCATAACAAGCTGCATCAGTATTTTATTATCTTATACCCGGCGACTTTGATATAACCACCCGCAATAAACGGTATTGTCTAGCGATAGAATTAAGAAGGATAATGAACGCGCTGACTGCCACTCGTTCGTAAATTAATTTGGTAAGTGAGTATGGCTGTTGTTCTGACATCTGCTCGATGTAGGTGACGGGTTGCCTAGAGGATACCAGAATGGCCGGTCAAATCATTGCTCGTTCATATCCATGCGATATGAGCAGCTTGCTGATCTTATTTCTTGAAAATCTAATTAAACATCCTATTCGCAGCCGCTTCTGTATTAGTT
>WJXE01000480.1 GCA_009665115.1 Nitrosopumilales archaeon | reverse complement strand
GGAGAGATTCGATCTGAATCATTTGATATTATGTGTAGTCGGTGACTATAAGAATCAGCTCGGAAACCAAAATAGAAATCTCAAACTCATTCAACAGCTTGATAACGCAAGCCCAATGTGGGTAAAGGGTGATAAATACAGAATTATTCAGGTTATCTCTAATCTGTTGGGTAATACTCTTAAATTTGCTAAAGGCGGAAGGGTATTAGTCAATGCGAAAAACGATCGGAAAAGTAACGAAGTAGTTGTTAGTGTAAAAGATACAGGTCAAGGTCTAGATCCAGAAATACTGCCACGACTATTTTCAAAATTTGCGTCGAAATCATTTCAGGGAACAGGTTTGGGTTTATTTATCTCTAAAGGCATTGTCGAAGCTCATGGTGGCAAGATGTGGGCTGAGAATAATGCTGATGGTAGAGGCGCTACATTCTTTTTTAGTTTGCTGATAGCTAGTTGATGCTGTGAAGGCATTCGATTACAGAAACACAGGCTAGGTCGTGAAAAAGATGGTTGTTTGTACATCTATATAATAATATGATTTTATTACGGTTATCACGTCATGAGTTAGCGTAGTAATGTCTAATTTAACAGCTTAACCCAAAATCAAGAATTAACTCACCTACCCAAAGCGTTTTAAAAAGGGTATTTAACTTATTTCTAATCTGCAGAAACTCTATAGATGAGGATTGTAGTTAAGGCTTTGATTAATTGGCTCGCTGAATTGGCTTAGTTTATCTAGACTATTGGTATCAGTGGAAAACCTTAGAGCTGATACATTTAATACTACTTTAAACGCTGATGAGAGAGAGTGAAACCCGAATAACGAAAGCTTTTGATTTAATGACAACTAATGTCGTGGCTGCCAGGGAGAGCACTACGGGTACGGAAATTAGTACCAGACTTCTGATTGGAGAATTTAACGGCGTTCCTGTTATCGACAATAATATCAGAGTTACAGGAATAGTTACTGCGGCCGATATCTTGCGAGCAGTACGGCAAGGCAAGAACCTTGATAGCCTTCGCGCTACAGATATAATGACCAGAAACCCGGCTGTGGTAAAGCAGGATACCGAGATAGACGAGATAATTGACGTCATGCTCCAAAAGGTTATTGTCCTTGTACCTGTCGTAGATGACGAGAATAAACTGATAGGAGTTGTGGCGAGGCTTGACATCCTGAGAGAAAAGCTAAATGAAAAATTTGTCACCATAGGCGAAAGAAGCGGCCTTTCAAAAACATGAATTAGGCTTAATGCGTTGTATTACCTCGTTAGTATCGAGCCAAACCACCCCAGCCTAGTTCTGCGCTTAGAAATGCAGATGAGTACA